>CAJMAZ010000010.1:0-55458 GCA_905211535.1 uncultured Collinsella sp.
CGCGGTCTTTCATGCAGCAGGGGCTCTCAATGTTTTTATGTCCTGCTCATATCGTTTCCTCCGTCCCCTTTGGACCACGTGATCCCTTGAGGACGGAGGAATAGGGATCACAAACAGCGGCGGCGCGTCTGGCCGAACGAGCCCCCATACCCTCGTTCGGTCAGACGCGCCGCCGCGTTTTGTTTTTGTGCCGTATAATGACCACTACCTATGACGCGATACAAAAGAAAGGTGTTTGCCCATGCAGGCACAGAAGGCGGAGGGAACCCGCGACCTTATCGGCGCCGAGATGCGCGCCTGGCAAAAGATGCAGCAGATTGCGGCCGGCGTGTTCGAGCCGTTTGGTTTTAAACCCATCGAGACGCCCGCGATCGAGCAGGTGGACGTGTTTGTCCACGGTATCGGCCAGTCGACCGACGTCGTGCGCAAGGAGATGTTCCGCGTGTTCAGCGGTGCCAACCTGGAGCGCGTCTTTACCGAGGGCACCGACACCAAACTCAAGCCCAAGCAGCGCTTGGCACTTCGCCCCGAGGGCACGGCCGGCGTGGTGCGCGCCGTCGTCGAGAACAACCTGGTGCCCCAGGGCTCCGCGCCGTTTAAGGCGTACTACGCCGAGGCCATGTTCCGCGGCGAGCGTCCCCAGAAGGGCCGCCTGCGCCAGTTCCACCAGGTGGGCATCGAGTGGCTCGGCGCTCCCGATCCGGCGGCAGACGCCGAGTGCATCATCATGCTCATGGAGTTCTACAAGCGCCTGGGCTTCGATCTTTCCAAGCTTCGTTTGCTCATCAATTCGATGGGTGACGCCCAGTGCCGTCCGGCTTACCGCGAGCAGGTCAAGCAGTTCATCCTCGATCACGCCGACGAGATGTGCGATGAGTGCCGCGAGCGCGCCGAGCTCAACCCGCTGCGTGCCTTTGACTGCAAGAACGACCACTGCCGCGAGATCATGGCCGACGCGCCGCTGATGGGCGACAACCTGTGCGACGAGTGCCGCGAGCACTACGAGCAGGTCAAGCGCTATTTGGATGCCGCCGGTATCGAGTATGTCGAGGATCCCACCCTGGTGCGTGGTCTGGACTACTACACCCGCACTGTCTTTGAGGTCGAGGCCCCTGGCGCCGGCGTCGGCTCCATCGGCGGCGGCGGCCGCTACGATGGCCTGGTCGAGCTCGAGGGTGGCAAGCCCACGGCGGGCGTCGGCTTTGCCGTCGGTTTTGAGCGCGCCCTGCTGGCCCTGCAGGCCTTTGGCAGCGATTTGGGTGCCGAGGAGGTCCCGTGCGTCTATGTCGCCAACGCCGGCAAGGAGCTGCGCCAGAACGTCTTTGCCATTACGCAGGAGCTTCGCGCCGCAGGCATCGTGACCGAGGCCGACTATCAGGGCCGTTCGCTCAAGGCCCAGTTTAAGCAGGCCGATAAGGTGGGCGCCAAGCTCATCCTAGTCCTGGGCGGCGACGAACTTGCCGCCGGCAAGGTCAAGGTGCGCGACATGGAGAGCCATGAAGAGGTCCTTGCCGATCTGGCCAACGTCGTCGAGGCGGTTCGCGAGCGCCTGTAGCGCATCTATTTGAGCTGCGGACCCGCTAACATGTCCCGCTCGCGGCGAGCGATTGTTACGGGGGCGTTTCGCATTTATGCGGAATGCCCCCGTTTGTGTATGCCGTCCACCGAGAAATACGACCATTTAGGGCAAAAACCCTTGCAATGCAGAAAATACTTTTGTGTGGTAAAGCGCAATCAGTGTCGAAAGTATTTCTCAAGCGCCTATAATGAATACCGCATGTTACGTGCATAGAAGGAGGAATGGGAGGAAACGTGGCTGAGAACCTAAGCAACCAGTCTGTACCCGAAGCCGCGGCGCGCGTCGCTGCCGTGGTCAACCGCCTCGTTAACCGAATCGGCTCGAATGCCGAGTCCAGGGAGCGTCTCGCCGAGATCGAGATCCCCGAGGAGCTGCGCGACAATCTGGCGTTGTTCCTGCGCCTGGAGCGTCGTGTGCTTAGCGAGTATGATCCTGAGATCGCGGACCTGTTCGACAAAATCCTGTCGGCCGAGATTGTGGCCAATGCCGGCAACCCCGGTACCCGCGCTGCCGACGAGGCCGTCGACGAGCAGGGCGTGCCTACCGCCGATGAGTCCACCGCCGTGGCATTCCGTGAGGTCGTCGATCTGATCGACAGCCTGCCGCTCGATAAGCAGCAGGTCATTGTCCGCGCCTTTACGAGCTTCTTCCACCTGGCAAACCTGTCGGAGGAGAACTACCGTGTGGCGCAGCTGCGCGAGCGCGAGGCCGGTGCGTCGACCGATACCGAGGTCGATCCCGCCAACGAGCTCACCGTCGCCTATCACCAGCTGGTGAATGAGCTGGGCGTCGAGGGCGCCAACGAGCTGCTCGGCAAGCTTGAGTTCCACCCCGTCTTTACCGCGCATCCCACCGAGGCCCGTCGTAAGGCCGTCGAGGGCAAGATTCGCCGTATCTCCAACCTGCTGGAGGAGCGTCCGCGTCTGGGCGGCTCCGACCTGGTGGAGAACGAGCGCCATATGCTGCAGGAAATCGACGCCCTGGTGCGTACGAGCCCCATCGCGCTCAAGAAGCCCACGCCGGTCGAGGAAGCCGATACCATCATCGACATCTTCGATAACACGCTGTTCGACGTTATCCCCGTCATCTATCGTCGTTTTGACGACTGGGTGCTGGGCGACAAGGCCGGTACCGTGCCGCCGCTGTGCCCGGCGTTCTTCCATCCCGGCAGCTGGATCGGTTCCGACCGCGACGGTAACCCCAACGTCACCGCCAAGGTGAGCCGTGAGGTCGCCGCCAAGTACTTCACCCACATGGTGCTCAAGCTCGAGGACAAGTGTCGCCGCATCGGTCGCAACCTCACGCTCGAGGCCACCTACAGCAAGCCTTCTGCCGAGCTCATCAACCTGTGGAACCATCAGGTCGAGATGAGTCCTCGGTACACGGCCCGCGCCGAGCTGATCTCCGAGCACGAGCCGCATCGCGCCGTCATGCTCGTCATGGCCGACCGTCTGAACGCCACCGTGCGCCGTATCACCGACACCATGTACCACAGCGCCGATGAGTTCCTGGATGACCTGCGCGTCGTCCAGCGCTCGCTGGCCGCCTGTGGTGCCGTCCGTGCTGCCTACGGCCCGGTCCAGACCATCATCTGGCAGGTCGAGTCCTTCGGCTTCCACATGGTCGAGATGGAGTTCCGTCAGCACTCCGTGGTGCACGCCCGCGCCCTCAAGGATATTCACGAGAACGGTATCCATGGCGACCTGCAGCCCATGACGCGCGAGGTCATCGATACCTTCCGTGCTATCGGCTCCATCCAAAAGCGCTACGGCAAGAAGATGGCGCACCGCTACATCATCTCGTTTACCAAGAGCGCCCAGCATGTGGCCGACGTCTTTGAGCTGGCCCACCTGTCCTTCGCACACGAGGAGGATGTCCCCGAGCTCGACGTGATCCCGCTGTTCGAGCAGCTCGAGGACCTCGAGGGCTGCGTTGACGTGCTCGACCAGATGCTCACGCTGCCCGTGGTGCAGAAGCGCCTTGCCCAGACCAACCGCCGCATGGAGGTCATGCTGGGCTACTCCGATTCCTCCAAGGACGCCGGTCCTACCACGGCCATGCTCGCGCTGCACTCCGCGCAGGAGCGCATCGCCAAGTGGGCCGAGAAGAACGATATCGACCTGGTGCTCATGCACGGTCGCGGCGGTGCCGTGGGCCGTGGCGGCGGCCCGGCCAACAAGGCCGTGCTGGCGCAGCCCAAGGGTTCGGTCAACTGCTTCTTTAAGCTTACCGAGCAGGGCGAGGTCATCTTTGCCCGTTACGGCAACCGAACGCTGGCTCAGCGTCACGTTGAGTCCGTTGCCGCCGCAACGCTGCTGCAGTCGGCCCCGAGTGTCGAGAAGACCAACACCGAGACCACGCAGAAGTTCTGGGATATGGCCGAGAAGCTCAACGCCGCAAGCCACGAGCGCTATCTGGACCTGCTGAACACCGAGGACTTTACACCGTGGTTCTCGACCGTGACGCCGCTGACCGAGGTCGGTCTGCTGCCGATCGGTTCGCGTCCCGCCAAGCGCGGCTTGGGCGCCAAGTCGCTCGACGACCTGCGTACCATTCCGTGGATCTTCAGCTGGAGCCAGGCGCGCATTAACCTGGCCGCTTGGTACGGCCTGGGCACCGCCTGCGAGCAGTTGGGCGATCTTGACCAGCTCAAGGCTGCCTACCAGGAGTGGCCGTTCTTCCGCACCTTTATCGACAACATCGAGATGTCGATTGCCAAGACCGATCAGCGCATCGCCAAGATGTATCTGCACCTGGGCGATCGCCAGGATCTGTCCGAGAAGGTCTTCACCGAGATGCAGCTCACGCGTAAGTGGGTCCTTGCCATCGTCGGTGATGAATGGCCGCTGCAGCGTCGTCGCGTGCTCGGCTGTGCCGTTCGTGTGCGTAACCCCTACGTCGACGCCCTGTCCATCGCCCAGGTCCGCGCCCTTCGCGAGGTGCGTATGAACCAGGACGAGATGGCCGAGGAGAAGAAGGCCGAGTACATGAGCCTGATTCTTTCGACTGTGACCGGCGTCTCGGCAGGATTGCAGAACACGGGGTAATCGATAGCCCTGTGGCTCTCACCGGGACCCGATGGGTTTCCCTCTGAATGCGTCCTCGCACTTGAAGCCCCCTTATCCTGCTCCTTCGGAGCTGTGGATAAGGGGGCTTCGTGCTGCGGAATGCATTCAGAGGGAAACCCATCGGGTCTTTTCGTCCTCGGTTTTCGGCGGATCAGCCGCTGGGTGAGGGTGGTGCTTGGGACGACGTGCAAAAAACGGAGTTTTCAGTAGCCAAAGATTGATGCATAAAGCTGTGGGTGACGTTCGCGGCCCCTGTTGATGCTTTTGCACGACGATTGGGCTTTGGCGATGTTCATATATGGCTGGTTTCTCGTCGCATGCTATCCAGATGGGACGAGTCATGAGGACTATCTAACTTTTGAAAGACTTTTGACACCAAAATCTTATCCCGCGATGCTGAATACTCGCAAAAATGCACGCTCCGGAGGGTACTACCCTGTTACGGCTAGAAATCCATGCGCCATTTTATGCAATTAATTAACGCATTTATGCAAAATGGCTTACGTGCGAACGTCTCGGGGTAGATGTTTGCCTCGGCGTTGCGTAAATCATCCTGTCTATAGTGTCTTTGACAGGCGGCCGCGGTCCCGTTTGGGGTCGTGGCCGTTTTGTTGTGGGTCAAATATGAACGTTGTGTTAATGAGTCGGTGGACGGTGGTGTTTTTCGGTGAGCGGCGTATCCTTCCAACGGTTTATCTAGTGTGTCAGTTGAAAGGAAGAGGGCGCTCGTCATTGTTTGAATGTGAACTGCCGTTTGACCACAAGACGTTGCATCTGGAGCTCGAGGATAAGAACTTCGCGGGTGTGATGGAAGGTCATCAAAACGAGTTTAAGACTACAAAATCGCAGGAAGAGCTGGTAGAGGAGTCGCTTTCCAATCCTTATGGCTCGCCTTCGCTCGAGGAGCTTTGTGCTGGCAAGAAGGATATTGTCATCATTAGCTCCGATCATACGCGTCCCGTTCCCTCGCGTGTGACGATGCCTATTCTGCTGCATCACATCCACTCCGCTGCGCCCGAGGCTCGAGTGCGTATTTTGGTTGCTACGGGTATGCATCGTCCTTCGACGCACGAGGAGCTCGTCAACAAGTACGGCGAGGAGATCGTTGCCAACGAGGAAATCGTTATGCACGTCGCGACTGACGACAGCATGATGAAAAAGATCGGCACCCTGCCTTCTGGCGGCGAGTGCATCATCAACAAGATTGCGGCCGATTGCGATCTGCTGCTTGCCGAGGGCTTTATTGAGCCGCACTTCTTTGCTGGCTTCTCTGGTAGCCGCAAGTCCGTCCTGCCTGGCATCGCCAGCTACAAGACCATCATGTACAACCACAACGGTCAGTTTGTGAACGATTCCCATTCGCGTGCCGGCAACCTGTGCCACAACCACGTGAGCGAGGACATGTTTGCCGCTGCCGAGATGGCTCACCTTGCCTTTGTGCTCAACGTGGTGCTCAACGGCAAGCACGAGGTCATCGGCTCCTTTGCCGGCGATATCCACAAGGCGCACGAGGCCGGCTGCGAGTTCGTGAAGAGCCTTGCCGGCGTTGAGCCCGTTGAGTGCGAGATTGCCATCACCACCAATGGCGGCTACCCGCTCGACCAGAACATCTACCAGGCCGTGAAGGGCATGTGCTCTGCCGAGGCTACGCTTCCCGAGGGCGGCGTGATCATCGATGTCGCCGGCTGTGCCGACGGTCACGGTGGCGAGGGCTTCTATCACAACATCGCCGACAATGATCCAGCAGAGTTTGAGCGCGCCTGCATCGACCGTCCTAAGGACGAGACCCTGCCCGACCAGTGGACGAGCCAGATTTTCGCCCGCATCCTGGCGCATCACCCTGTGATCATGGTTACCGACCTGTGCGATCACCAGATGATCAAGGATATGCACATGACGCCGGTCAACACCCTCGATGAGGCGCTTAAGCTCGCCTTTGAGATGAAGGGTGCCGATGCCAAGGTTGCCGTCATTCCCGATGGCCTGGGCGTTGTCGTCGCGCAGCACTAGCGCGGGCTCAAACGAATCGTTTATAACCGACAAGAAAGATAAGGTTTTATGCTTACCAAACTCCTCTGCGAATTCGGCGCAACGGCCCTCATGATCATCTTTGGCGTGGGCGTGCACTGCGATACCGTGCTCAAGGGCACCAAGTATCAGGGCTCCGGCCACATGTTTGCCATCACCACCTGGTCTTTTGGCATCTCGGTCTGCCTGTTTGTCTTTGGCGGCGCCGTGTGCATGAATCCGGCTATGGTGCTCGCCCAGTGCATCGTAGGCCTGGTGCCGTGGAGCAGCTGCATCCCCTTCATGATTGCCGATATGCTCGGCGGCTTTGCGGGTGCCGTGATCGCGTGGCTTATGTATGCCGATGAGTTCAAGGCTTCCGATGGTGTCGTCGATCCCATTGCCCAGCGCAATATCTTCTCGACCAACCCCACCACCGAGGGTACGAACTATGCCCGTAATTTCTTCTGCGAGGCTATCTGCACTTTTGTGTTCATCAGCGCCATCCTTGCTGCTGCCAACCGTGCTGGCGAGAACGTTCTGATGCTCGCTATATGCGTCGGTCTGATCGTTTGGGCCGTTGGCATGGGCATGGGCGGCATCACCGGCTTCGCCATGAACCAGGCCCGTGACCTTGGTCCTCGCATGGCCTATCAGGTGCTGCCGATCAAGAACAAGGCTGACAACAACTGGAAGTACGGCCTGCTCGTTCCTGGCATCGCTCCGTTTGTCGGCGCCGCTCTGGCCGCGCTGTTTGTGCATGGTTTCTTGGGCATGTTCTAGTCTGAGGCTACATAGGTTGTCCGCTGACCGCATGGGGTAACTTCCCAGCGCGTCCTCGGACATGCAAAAAGGCTCGCTGCGCACTTCGTGCGGCGAGCCTTTTTGCGTCCTGCGGAATGCGCTGGGAAGTTACCCCATGCGGCCAGCTGCGGGGTCTTTGTTGCGTTCGTACAAGCAACCCAACATATATATCTGAATTTGGATGGAAGGGGCTTGTTGCTGGTAGGGGCGTTGAAGTGCGGGTGACACTTTTGGATGCGTGACACCCTGGGTTGGGGCGATGCTTTGGGATGAGCTTCTTATTTAGGTGAAGAGGGGTTTTATGGCTGAGAGGTAGTCTTTGGCTACGTCGGATTTTTCTGCTTGGAAGTTGTGCCATGCCCACCATTGGACGATGGCTACGAAGCTTGAGGCTATGTGGTGTAGTAAGAAGCTGCGGTCCATGGTGCCGGCGGGGCCTGCGGGGTCGACGGGGACGGTCTCGGCTGCGCGCGACATGATGGTCTTGCGGAGACAGTCGGCGAAGACGCGTGAGCCGGCGCCGGCTACGAGGGCTCGAACGCCCTGGCGGCGCTCCCAGAGGTTGTTGAGGATATGCTCGACCTGAACGAGTGGGTCATCGAGGGGCGTACCGTCATCGTCGAGGGCATGGGTGCAGATATCGCACACGAGCTCAGCGAGCAGGTCATCTTTGCTCTTAAAGAGGCCGTAGAATGTCGCGCGGCCTACGTGAGCGCGCGCGATGATGTCGCCGACGGTAATCTTGCCGTAGTCCTCTTCGCGTAGCAGCTCGGAGAACGCCGCAACGATGGCAGCGCGGCTTTTTTCTTTGCGGGCATCCATGGCTATGCATCCACGTGAACGAGCAGACAACGGAGCGTGCCGGAGCAGCCCTCGTAGGGGCGCTTGCCTGCGCCGTAGCCGACGGCCTCGATGCGGTAGCAGGCCGGCAGGTGCTCGGTCGTGCGCAGTGCGGCGACGATGGCGGCGCCCGTGGGCGTCACGAGCTCGCCGGCGACCGGTGCGGGCGCGAGGGCGATATTGCCTGCTTGGCATAGGTTGACGACGGCGGGCACCGGGATGGGCATAAGACCGTGGGCGCAGCGAATGGTTCCGTGGCCCTCGGAGAGCGACTCGACGACAATCTCCTCGATGCCCAGGTCGTCGAGGCAGATGGCGACCGAGCAGACGTCAACGATGGAGTCGATGGCGCCCACCTCGTGGAACATGACGGTCTCGGGCGTTTTGCCGTGGGCCTTGGCCTCGGCGGCGGCGAGCGCGGTAAAGATGGCGAGCGCACGACGCTTGGCGCCATCGCTTAGCTGCGAGCCGTCGATGATAGCGGTGACGTCCGCCAAAGAACGGTGGTGATGGTGGTGGGCGTGATGATGGCCCTCGTGGTCATGGCCGTGGGCCTCATGATCATGTTCGTGGCAGTGACTGTGCTCGTCGTGCTCATGATGGTGGTGCTCATGCTCGTGCGTGTGCTCGGCAGCTGCTTCGTTGCCGTAGAGCCAGGCCATATCGTGGTCGTGGTTCTCGAGCTCCTCTGCAAGCTGGACGTCAAAATCACAGGCGTCGATGCCATGCTTGTTTGCACGCGTGACGGCGATCGTAAAGCCGTCGACCGGCAGCGTAGCGAGCTGTTCGCGCAGGTGCTCCTCGCTGGCGCCCAGGTCGAGCAGGGCCGCGACAGTCATGTCGCCGCTGATGCCCGAGGTGCCGTCGATGATAAGCGTGTGCTGATGATTGGACATGGAATGCTCCTTAACGGGCGCAGGACGTGCCGGCGCTCAGATGATTGATAAGACTTGCCTGATAGGCGGCACCAAAGCCGTTGTCGATATTGACGACCGAAACGCCGCTGGCGCAGGAGTTGAGCATGGCGAGCAGTGCGGCTACGCCACCAAAACTTGCGCCGTAGCCCACGCTGGTGGGAACGGCGATGACCGGACAGCTCACCAGACCGCCGATGACGCTCGCCAGGGCGCCTTCCATGCCGGCGATGGCGATGACCACCTGTGCCTGGGCAAGTTCCTCGGCATGAGCGAGCAGGCGGTGCAGGCCGGCGACGCCCACGTCGTAAAGACGATCGACTTCGTTGCCGTAGAACTCGGCCGTCAGTGCGGCCTCTTCGGCGACGGGCAGGTCGCTCGTGCCGGCGCAGGCGACGACGATGCGTCCGTTGCCGGTAGGGGAGGGCTTGCCGCCCACGAGGGCGAGCTGTGCGTCCGGGACATATCCCAGGTCGATGCCGTTGTCGAGGAGCTCCGAGGTACGGGCCGCTTTTTCGCTGTCCAGGCGCGTGACCAGGATGCGCTCCTGGCCGGCATCGCGCAGCGCCTCGATAATGGCGGCAATCTGCTCGGCGGTTTTACCGGCGCCGTAAACAACCTCGCCGGCTCCCTGTCGCACGCCGCGCGAAAGATCGAGCTGTGCAAAGCCTAGGTCGGCGGTCGGCGCCGTCTGGATGCGCGTGAGGGCATCGGCCGGCGTAATGCTTCCGTCTGCCACGTCACTTAGCAATTGCTCAAGATCTCGTTTGTCCATATAAGTTCCCTTCGACGCAGAAAAGTTTAGCACGCGAAGGGTCGTTTCCGAACATTAGAGCATAATTGTTCGGAAATCTGACATGTCAGATTAGATGAAGTTGTGAGGCAAACTGACTAGTCGCGCAGGATGATGTCCATGGCGAGCATCAGGTTGCGTTCGTCGATGGTAAACGGGGCTGCCTCGCGCGTCTTGGGCTTGGCGCAAAACGCGATGCCCGTGCCCGCGGCCTGAATCATGGGGATGTCGTTGGCGCCGTCGCCGATCGCGACGGTATGGGCTATGTCGACGCCGCACCCAACCGCCCAATCCAGCAGCTGGATGAGCTTGGACTCCTTGGTCACAATGTCGGCAGCTAACTTACCGGTGAGCTTGCCGTCCACGACCTCCAGACGATTGGCCAGACAAAAGTCGATACCCGCGGCAGCCACGATCTTGTCGGCGACCTCGTGAAAGCCGCCGCTTACCACGCCGACCTTCCAGCCCTTGCTGTGCGCCGAGCGCACAAGCTCCAGCGCGCCGGGGGTAAACGTCACGCGCTCAAAGGTGCGCTCGAACACGCTCTCGTCCAGGCCGGCAAGCAGCCCTACACGTTCCTCGAGCGCCTGCTTAAAGTCGAGCTCGCCGCGCATGGCGCGCTCAGTGATCTGCGCCACTTGCTCGCCTACGCCGGCCTCCTCGCCCAACAGGTCGATAACTTCCTGGTTGATGAGCGTGGAGTCGATATCCATAACGATGAGGCGTGCAGTCATGGCGAGCCTTTCCGAGTGCAGTTGTATTGGGGCACATTGTCGCACGTGGCGCGCGTCGGCAGACACTGCGGCGCGTCAATTGTTTCGTCTCCGTCAAGTCTTTGGGCAAGAGCTACTTTTTCGCGGCACATCGACGCGGGTGCGATAAGATAGAACGCCATGTCCGGCTGCGCGGTTTACGCAGGCTGGGCAAATCTGTACGACGCCGCCCGGAACGACACGGGGCGGCACAGATCCATAAAGGAGGATCACTGGTATGAGCCAGACCCGTCCCATCGACGAGCATTCCATGCACACCCGTACCTGCGGCGAGCTTCGCTTCGAGAACGTGGGCGAAGAGGTCACCCTCACCGGTTGGGTGAGCCGTCGCCGCGACCACGGCGGCCTTATCTTCTGCGACCTTCGCGATCGCGAGGGCATCACGCAGCTCACCTTCGACCCCGAGCACTCCGACGGCGACGCCTTTAAGATCGCCGAGACCATGCGTCCCGAGTGGCCCATCAAGATCCACGGCGTCGTGCGCGCTCGTGGCGAGGAGACCACCAACACCAAGCTCGCGACTGGCGAGATCGAGGTCCTGACCGACCACGCCGAGGTGCTCAACACGTCCGTCACCCCGCCGTTCCAGATCGAGGACGGCATCGAGACCAGCGAGGACACCCGCCTGCGCTATCGCTATCTGGACCTCCGTCGTCCCGAGATGATGGCCAACCTCAAGCTGCGCTCCGACTTTACCTTTGCCATTCGCGAGGCGCTGCACAACCGTGAGTTCATGGAGGTCGAGACGCCCTCCCTGTTCAAGTCCACGCCCGAGGGCGCCCGCGACTTCATCGTCCCCAGCCGCATCCAGCCGGGCAACTTCTACGCCCTGCCGCAGTCCCCGCAGCTCCTGAAGCAGCTGCTCATGGTCGGTGGCGTCGAGCGCTACTACCAGGTTGCCAAGTGCTTCCGCGACGAGGACCTGCGTGCCGACCGTCAGCCCGAGTTTACTCAGGTCGATATCGAGATGTCCTTCGTGGACCAGAACGACGTTATGAGCGCGCTCGAAGAGGTTCTTGCCGATGCCTTCGGTCGCATGGGTGTCGAGATGCCCACGCCGCTGCGTCGCATGAACTACTGGGATGCCATGGACACCTATGGCTCCGACAAGCCCGATACCCGCTATGGCATGCACCTGGTCGACCTGACCGACATCTTTGCCAACTCCAAGTTCAAGGTCTTTGCGACCGCCGCAAATGAGGAAGGCTCTGTCGTCAAGGCCATCAACGCCAAGGGCGCCGGTGCCTGGGCACGCGCCAAGATCGATAAGCTTGCCGGTGTGGCCTCCACGTTTGGCGCTAAGGGTCTGGCCTGGATTGCCTTCCGCGAGGACGGCTCCATCAACAGCCCCATCGTCAAGTTCTTCTCGGACGAGGAGATGGCAGCTCTGCGCGAGCGCATGGACGTCGAGCCCGGCGACCTCGTGATGTTCGCCGCCGGCCCGCGCCTGCTCTCTGACGAGATCCTGGGCGGCATGCGTTCCCACATGGCCAATGCGCTTGAGATCAAGCGCGAGGGCCACGACTTCCTGTGGGTCGTCAACTTCCCGCTGTTCCACTGGGATGAGGACCGCAAGGCCTATGCTGCCGAGCACCAGCCCTTTACCCTGCCGACCGAGACCGACATCGCCAAGATCGAGGCCGATCCGCTGGCAGCCGGTTCGTGCACCTACGACTTTGTCATGGACGGCTTTGAGGCCGGCGGCGGCGGTATGCGTATCCACAACGCCGAGATGCAGATGTCCATGCTCAAGCTCCTGGGCTTTACCGAGGAGCGCGCCGAGTCGCAGTTCGGCTTCCTCATGGAGGCGCTCAAGTTTGGTGCGCCCCCGATGGGCGGTTTCGCTCTGGGTCTGGACCGCGTGTGCATGCTGCTCACCGGCTCCGACTCCATCCGCGACGTCATGGCGTTCCCCAAGACGGCCAGCGGCTCCGACCTTATGTCGGGCGCCCCGAGTGCCGTTAGTGGCGCCCAGCTCAAGGACGTCAGCCTGCGCCTGATGTAGGCGAGCGGCTGCATATTGCCCGCAACGAGGGAAGGACGTGCGCCTTCCCTCGTTTTTTATGCGCGGAGGTTGTGAGGGCATGGGGCGACCGGACGTCGCGGAAACTACGACCCGGAATTTGCGTCCAAAACGGGTCGCAGTTTCCCAAACAGAGTCCCTTTGGAAACTGCGACCCTGAATCCAGCCAAATAACGGGACGCGCTTTCCGATTGAGCCTTCTGGCGGGCTTCAACAAGCATCTAACGCTACAATAACTACCACGTGGCTGGGTTTTGCCGGCCGAATGTGCGATGTCGTGGGAGGGGACATGGTCGAGTTTACAAAGACGATTAAAGATCCGTTGGGACTACATGCCCGCCCGGTTGCGTTGCTCTATGACATCATTGCCAAGCATCGTAGCGACGTGTCGGTCAGCATCGGTGACCGCCATACGGATGGTCGCGACGTTATGGGCCTGATGGCCCTCTACGGCGAGTGCGGCGAGGACATCATCTTCCGCGTTTCGGGCGTAGATGAGGCTTCCTGCGTTACGTCGATTAGAAACCTCTCGCTTTAAGCATGACAGGGCGTGGTAAAGGATGGTCCTTTGCCGCGCCCCTTTGTTTCATATAGGAAACTTTTTCGAAATCTGAATGGGGACCCTTTCCAAAAAGTTAACCGCGTGCTAGTTTACTAAAGCGAACATAGACGTGGTTAACTTTTATCGCGTCGATGTTGAGGACGAACTGACGTTAGGAGCAACTCATGTCTTGCGGACCGCAGATGCCGGCCATGCCGCTTTCGATGGTAAAAGCGGGCGAAACCGTGCGCGTGTCTCGTGTAAAGGGCAATGAGGACATGAAACACCACCTCAAGGACCTCGGCTTTGTCGAGGGCAACGAAATCCACGTGGTGAGCTCGAGTGGTGCCAATATCATCGTCACGGTGCTGGGCGCACGCTTTGGCATCGATTCCAAGGTTGCCATGCACATCATGACCGTCGGCTAGTCTGCAGCATTTCATAAAAACCGAAAGGGGGACAAGAGGATGAAGACGTTGGGTGACGTTAAGGTGGGCGAGAGCTCCACCATCGTCAAGCTTCACGGTGAGGGCGCGCTTCGCCGCCACCTTATGGACCTGGGGCTCATCAAGGGCACTTCGTTCAAGGTCGTGAAGGTTGCACCGCTCGGTGATCCGGTCGAGATCAACGTGCGCGGCTACGAGCTTTCCATCCGCAAGGAGGAGGCCGCCGTCGTCGAGGTTCAGTAAGGACTCGCGGCGCATATTTCTGCAGATAAAGTTAGGTTTTTCTAACTTAATGCAGCATCTTTGAAGCACATTATCCAGCCTGCGCGGAGAAAGCAGCGCAGGCACACAAGGAAGAAGGATTGAATGGCGGATTCTCAGATCCATGTCGCGCTGGCGGGTAACCCCAACTGCGGCAAGACCACGCTTTTCAACCTGATCACCGGCGCCAACGGCTACGTTGGCAACTGGCCCGGCGTCACGGTTGAGAAAAAGGAGGCCAAGCTCCTAAGCGACAAGAACGTTACCATTACGGACCTCCCCGGCATCTACTCGCTTTCCCCCTATAGCCCCGAGGAGCAATGCTCGCGCGATTACCTCATGAGCGGCGAGCCCGATGTTGTCGTCCAGGTTGTCGATGCCACCAACCTCGAGCGCAACCTGTACCTGGCGCTTCAGGTTATTGAGACCGGTCTGCCCGTTGTCGTTGCCCTCAACATGGCCGACTTGGTCGAGAAGAACGGCGACAAGATCGACACGGACAAGCTCTCCAAGAAGCTCGGCTGCCCGGTCATGATGATCTCGGCCCTTAAGAACAAGGGCATCAAGGAGCTGTTCGAGCAGGTTAAGAAGTCTGCTGCTTCCAAGGGCCAGGTGCCGGAGCACAAGTTCGATTCCTCCATCGAGGACGTTCTGGACCACATCGAGAACAACCTTCCGGCGAGCGTTCCCGCCAACAAGCGCCGCTATTACGCCGTCAAGCTGTTCGAGCGCGACGCGGACGCCTGCAAGCTCATCAACCTCACCAAGGAGAAGGCCGCTCGCGTGGAGCAGCTGGTCGCTCAGTGCGAGCAGGACTGCGATGACGATGCCGAGTCCATCATCACCGGTGAGCGCTACGGCGTGATCGCCCACATCATCGACGAGTGCCTCACCAAGGCCCCGGCCAAGATGAGCACCTCCGAGAAGATCGACCGCGTGGTTACCAACCGTATCCTGGGCCTGCCGATCTTTGTGGTCATCATGTTCTGTGTGTACTACATCGCCGTCTCCACTCTGGGCGGCACGGTGACCGACTTCACCAACGACCAGCTCTTCGGTACCGACGGTTGGTACGTGCTCGGTCAGGGCCGCGACGCCTACGATGCAGCCGTCGAGGCTGCGGGCGACGATGCCGACTCGGTCGACCCGGCACAGTACGGCCCCTATGTCCCGGGTATTACCACCATGGTCCACGACGCGCTTGTGGCGGGTGGCACCGAGGACGGTGGCCTGGTCGATTCGCTCGTCTGTGACGGTATCGTCGGCGGCCTGGGCGCCATCTTCGGCTTCGTGCCGCAGATGTTCCTGCTGTTCGTGATGCTGTCCTTCCTGGAGGACTGCGGCTATATGGCCCGCGTCGCCTTCATCATGGACCGTGTGTTCCGCCGCTTTGGCCTGTCCGGTAAGTCCTTCATCCCCATGCTCGTGTCCTCGGGCTGCGGCGTCCCCGGCGTCATGGCTACCAAGACCATCGAGAACGAGAAGGACCGCCGCATGACGGTCATGACCACCACGTTCATTCCCTGTGGCGCTAAACTGCCGATCATCGCCCTGCTCATGGGTTCCATCATCGGCGATTCTTCTACCACCGCCGCGTGGATCAGCCCGCTCTTCTACTTCCTGGGCGTCTTTGCCGTCATCGCCTCGGGCCTCATGCTCAAGAAGACCAAGCTCTTCGCCGGCCGCCCGACCCCGTTTGTCATGGAGCTCCCCGCTTACCACTTCCCGGCGATCCGCTCCTGGGCGCTGCACGTGTGGGAGCGCTGCTGGGCCTTTATCAAGAAGGCCGGCACGATCATCTTCGCCTCTACCGTCGTGGTGTGGTTCCTCTCCAACTTTGGTAGCTACAACGGCTCCTTTGGCTTCCTGCCTGCGATGGACGGCATCCCCGAGGAGTTCATGGACTACTCCGTGCTCGCCATGCTGGGCAACCTGGTCGCTTGGATCTTCGCCCCGCTCGGCTTTAGCACCTGGCAGGCAACCGCGCTGACTGTCTCTGGCCTCGTCGCCAAGGAGAACGTTGTCGCCACCGCCGGCTCGCTGCTGTCCGTCGCCGACGCGGGCGAGACCGACCCGAGCCTGTGGACCGCGTTTGCCGGCATGTTCCCCACCATGGGCGCCTGCGTTGCCTTCGGCGCCTTCAACCTGCTGTGCGCTCCGTGCTTTGCCGCCATTGGCACCATCCGCAACCAGATGGACTCTGGCAAGTGGACCGCGATTGCCATCGGCTACGAGTGCGCCTTCGCTTGGGTGATCGGCCTGTTCATCAACCAGTTCTACAACCTGCTTGTCCTTGGGCAGTTTGGTATCTGGACGGTTGTGGCCATTGTGCTGCTGGTTGCGATGCTCTTCCAGATTTTCCGTCCCATGCCCAAGCATGCATGGACCGATGAGGACGAGACCAACACTGCTTCCGCCGCAGTTTCCGCTTAAGTCCGAATAAGGATTAACCCCTTTCCACGAGCCCGGGTGTCCCAGCGACACTCGGGCTTTTTGGTGGGAGAGATGTGGCGTTTCCGCAGATAAAACCGACCAAAACAAACCTGTCCCTTTTTGGTAGGTGGAGAATGGGGTAAAGTAAGTGGTGGTTAACTAGAGGAGGCTTGCTATGGCACCTATCGATATTGTTGTACTGGCTGTTATCGGTATTGCGTTTGTCGCGGTATGCGTGCGCATCTACCGTAAGGGCACCTGCGCCGATTGCGCTCAGGGTGGCGTTTGCACGGGGCATTGCTCTAACAAAAAGACTTGCGCTGCGCTTAAGGGTGTGGACAAAATCGCCGAAGACTTGAGCCGCGGAATCAAGTAAGGCCCAGACATCCAAGCGCTCCGCGGGCATCCGTTCGCGGGGCGCTTTGCGCATTTGAGGGAGAGCGCGGCGAGTCGAAGAGTATTTTTGGGGTATCGTTAACTGGACTATTAATTGGCAACTTATCTATAACGGAGTAACCGCATGAGCGCTCGCGTAACCATGAAGGACATAGCCGCCGAGCTTGGCGTTTCCATCAATACCGTGCACAAGGCCCTGACGGGAAAGGCCGGCGTGAGCGAATCCGTGCGCGCCAAGGTGAACGCTAAGGCCGAGGCCATGGGCTATCACCGCAACACAAGTGCCTCAAGCCTGCGCCGCAAGGATATCAATCTGGTGTTTTGCCTGCCCCGCGCATCGCGCGAGGGAGCGTACTTTTTCCGTTACCTGTGGGAAGGCTGCAATCGCTTTGAACAGGAGGTCATCGACCGGGGCATTACGGTTGAGCGCGTTGAATTTGGCGTGGGCGGCTACGCTGATGCACTCGAGCAAATCGACGAGCGTCTGCAGGTGGGCGAGAAGATTGATGGCTTGCTCGCCTATGCGCCGGGCGACGATCGTGCGACTGAGCTTTTGGGGCAGATCGCCGAGGCGGGCGTGACGATTGAGCTTGTCGACGGCGACCGTCCGCATTTGAATCGTTTGGGTGCGAGCTTGGCCGATTATTCGACGGCAGGTAGCCTTATGGCCGAGCAGGCGGCAAACCTGGTCAATGCTTCTGGGGCCGACGCCCGCGTGCTCCTTTTGACGGGCGACCCATATACCGATTCACACTATCTAACCGCCCGCGCCTTCCACAATTACCTGCGCGAACGTGATATTCCATGGCAGGTTGAGGATCTTGCAGGTGCCCATGCGCAAGTCAAACAACTCGAGCATGAGCTCGAAAAGCGCTTGAGTGCGCCGGACGCCCCCGAACTTATCTGTAGCGTTTTTGCCGTTGGTTCCGAAGTGGTTGCCGACGCGCTCGTCTCGACCGGCAAGGCCGGTCAGGTCATGGTGATCGGCAACGACCTGTTTCCCGAAAGTGCTCTGGCCTTGCGCCGCGGTATCTTTACCAATATTGTCTATAAGGACCCGACGAGCCTGGCGTATCGCGGCGCTAAGACGCTGGGCGATTATCTGCTGTGGGGAAGGACCCCGACGGTGCCCGTCCAGAAGGGCGCCGTCGAGATGGTATTTGCCAGCAATGTCGACCGCTACTGCGAACTTGCGGGTATTTAGCCGATTGAGCAGGTACCCCCTCTTGCGACGTGCATTTTTGGGAGTATTCAGCATTGGCATGCCCTGAATGAGGTGCAGAACGACTGTTTTAAGTGCCCCCGATGGCGTAATTTGCCATCGGGGGCACTTTTTATGCCGATCGGGCGCTATCTGCGTTCCAAATAGGACGCTGAGGATGGCGCACGGCGCGCTCCAATGCTGAATACTCCCAAAAATGTACGTCGGGACATGACCCACCTGAGCAAAAGCGCTCAAGTTCGGTGTTCGGGGACGCCAACCAGTCCGCAATACATGCAAGTCACATCTCCAGCAACCGTTGAACGGGCAAAATCTACCGTTCACCCCGTGGTGGTTAGGTGAACGTTCACCTTTTGAGGTGCAATGGATTAGTATAGTGAACGTTCACCTAAAGGATAACGAGCGCGTCGTGCGTCCGCCTTGCCAGCAAAGGGGCTGTTTGATGAAAAACTTTATGGACGATCAGGATTTCCTGCTGAGCACCAAGACCGGTGAGGAGCTGTTCCACAACTTTGCCGAGGGCATGCCCATCGTCGACTACCACTGCCACATTTCCCCCAAGGAGATCTGGGAGGACAAGCGTTTCGAGAACATCACCGAGGTTTGGCTGGGCGGCGACCACTACAAGTGGCGCCTGATGCGTGCCAACGGCGTCGACGAGCGTTTTATCACTGGCGACGCCCCTGCTCGCGAGAAGTTCCAAAAGTGGGCCGAGACCCTGGGTCGCTGCGTCGGCAACCCCGTCTTTGAGTGGAGCCACCTGGAGCTTAAGCGCTACTTTGGCTACGAGGGCGTCCTCAACGGCAAGACTGCCCAGGAGGTTTGGGACCTTGCCAACGCCAAGCTCGCCGAGGCCAGCTTTACCTGCCGCAACCTGATCAAGCAGTCCAACGTCCGCATGATCTGCACTACTGACGACCCCGCCGACAGCTTTGAGTGGCACAAGAAGATTGCAGCCGACGACAGCTTTGACGTTCAGGTCGTTCCCGCCATGCGCCCCGACGCCGCCCTGCGCATCGAGCGTGGCCAGGAGTTTGCCGACTACTGCAGGCACCTCTCCGAGGTTGCCGGCGTTGAGGTCAGCGACTTCGAGGGCATGAAGGCGGCCATCTCCAAGCGCTACGACGTTGCTCACGAGCTGGGCTGCCGCGCATCCGACCATGCACTCGACTACGTTATGTACGTACCGGCTACCGCTGACGAGATCGAGGCCATCTTTGCCAAGGGTCTGGCTGCTGAGCCGCTTACCGAGGAAGAGATCCTCAAGTACAAGACTGCCTTTATGCAGTTTGTTGCCGGCGAGTATGTTCGTCTGGGCTGGGCCATGCAGCTGCACTTTGGCTGCAAGCGCGACAACAACCGCGCCATGTTTGCCAAGCTCGGCCCCGATACCGGCTACGACTGCATCTCCAACTACACGCCGTCCGACCAGCTCGCCGATTTCCTCAACTCCATCCAGGAGACCTGCGGCCTGCCCAAGACCATCCTGTACAGCCTGAACCCCATCGATAACACCATGATCGATACCGTCATGGGCTGCTTCCAGGAGGCTCCGACCGCCGGTAAGATCCAGAACGGCTCCGCCTGGTGGTTCAACGACAACGAGGTCGGCATGCGCGAGCAACTCACGGCTCTGGCTAACGAGGGCGTGCTGGGCAACTTTGTGGGCATGCTTACCGACTCCCGCTCCTTCCTGTCCTACCCGCGTCACGAGTACTTCCGTCGCGTGCTGTGCAGCGTGATCGGCGAGTGGGTCGAGCAGGGCAAGTACCCGGCCGACATGGAGCTGCTGGGCAGTATCGTGCGCGACATCAGCTACAACAATGCGGTCCGCTACTTTGGCTTTGACCTGGACACCGTCGAGGCCTAAGCCCGCATCGAATCACATCGAACCCTGGGCGCCGTTGCCACACGCGGAGCCCCGTTTTGCTTGCACGCTAACAGACATCTAAGGAGATACATAGATGGAGAACATCAGCTACGATGCGCTCGAGAAGATCGGCTACAAGGGCTATTTGCTGCCCAAGGACGCTCCCGAGAAGGTTCTGCAGTTTGGCGAGGGCAATTTCCTGCGCGCCTTCGTCGACCGCTTCTTTGACATGGGCAACGAGGCTACCGGCTGGAACGGCAAGGTCGTCATGGTGCAGCCCATCAGCGGTGCCTTTGGCTTTGCCGACGGTATCAATGCCCAGGACGACCTGTACACCGTGCTGGTGCGCGGCAAGGAGAACGGCAACACGGTTGACGAGTCCCGCGTGATCAGCGCCTGCAGCCGCTGCCTTAACCCGTATCGTGAGGACGACTACCGCACCATGATGGAGGTCGCTGTCTCCGACGACCTGGAGATCATCGTCTCCAACACCACCGAGGCCGGTATCGCCTATGACCCGTCCTGCAAGGCCGACGACATGCCACCTGCGAGCTTCCCCGCCAAGCTTGCCCAGGTGCTCCACACCCGCTGGGCTGCCGGTAAGCCGGGCGTCATCGTGCTCGCCTGCGAGCTCATCGATCACAACGGCGAGGAGTTGCTGCGCATCATGAACCAGTATGTGAGCGACTGGGGCTGGGAGGACGAGTTTGCGCAGTGGATGGCTAACGACTGCACCGTCTGCACCACGCTCGTCGACACCATCGTCCCCGGCCGCATCCGCGATCCTAAGGAGGCCGCGGCGGTTGCCGAGCGTCTGGGCTACGAGGATCCCTTCCTGGCCGTGCGCGAGCCCTTCCAGATGTGGGGCATCCAGGGCGACGAGTCGCTTGCCGAGAAGCTTCCCTTTGTGAAGGCTGGTCTTCCGGGTGTCTTTGTGACTCCCGACGTCACCCCGTACAAAAAGCGCAAGGTCCGCATCCTCAACGGTGCCCACACCGCCTTCGTTCCGGGTTCCTGGGTTGCCGGCTTTGATATCGTGCGCGACTGCATGCATGACGAGACCATTCGCGGCTTCATGAACACCATGCTCTACGACGAGGTCATTCCGACGCTTGCCGCCGACTTGGATGTCGAGGACTGCAAGGCCTTTGCCGCCGCCGTCGAAAACCGCTTCGACAACCCGTTTATTGATCATGCGCTGCTCTCCATCTGCCTCAACTCCACGGCTAAGTGGCGCGCTCGCGACCTGCCCACGCTCAAGGACTACGTTGCCGAGACCGGCAACCTGCCCAAGTGCCTGGCGACGAGCCTCGCTACGCTCATCTCCTTCTACACGCAGGAGCTCGTGTCCCGCGAGGGCGACGGCCTGCACCTGCGTCGCTCCGACGGCACCGAGTACACCGCTCAGGACGACGCCTTCGTGCTCGACTTCTACGCCGCCCATGCCGGCGCCGACGATGCCCAGCTGGTGCACGACGTGCTCACCAACGAGCAGATGTGGGGCGAGGACCTTACGCAGATCGCAGGTCTTGAGGAGTTTGTCGTCAGCGCGCTCGCCGTCGTGCGTGCCGAGGGCGCCAAGCAGGCCTTCGCCAACGCTCAGGCGTAAATTTCCGGCGCAGACGCGGGCGCGGGACGGCGTGCCCGCGTCTCGACTTCTGCTCAACCTGTAGGGTTAGGACCATTTGCAATGAACACTATCCAGATCAATCCGGCCGACAACGTGATCGTCGCGCTGTCGCCGCTTGCCAAGGGCACCGCCGTCGCGGTTCCCGGGGTGGGCGAGGTCGTGGCCGCGGAGGATATTCCGCAGGGTCATAAGATGGCCGTGCGCTCGATTGCCGCGGGGGAGGACGTCATCAAGTACGGCCTTCCTATCGGCCATGTGACGGGCGATGTCCAGCCCGGTCAGTGGCTTCATACACATAATGTCAAGACTAACCTTTCGGGCGAGGTCGAGTACACCTACAATCCCACGCATCCGGTCGTGGATCCCGTTGAGCCCGAGACCTTTATGGGGTTCCGCCGCGCCGACGGTCGTGCCGCGACGCGTAATGAGGTGTGGATCATCCCCACGGTCGGCTGTGTCAACGAAGTCGCCCGTGCCATGTGTGAGCAGGCCCAGGATCTGGTCGATGGCTCGCTGGAGGGTGTTTACTACTTCCCGCATCCCTTTGGCTGCTCGCAGACCGGCGCCGACCATGCCCAGACGCGTCGTCTGCTGGTGGCGCTCTCGCGTCATCCTAATGCGGCCGGCGTGCTATTCCTGTCGCTCGGTTGCGAGAACTGCACGCACCAGCAGGTGCTCGACGAGCTCGGTGACTTTGATCACGAGCGCGTTCGTTTTCTCACCTGCCAGGATGTAGCCGACGAGCAGATCGAGGGCCACAAGATTCTGGCCGAGCTGGCAGACCTCGCCAAGCAGGCCAAGCGTGAGCCCATTTTGGCCTCCGAGCTGGTTATTGGTCTTAAGTGTGGCGGTTCTGATGGCCTTTCGGGCATTACCGCCAACCCCACGATCGGTCGCGTGAGCGATATGGTTGTCGCCCGCGGCGGCATGTCGGTGCTTACCGAGGTGCCCGAGATGTTTGGCGCGGAGAGCATCCTGCTCGACCGTTGCGAGAACGAGCAGGTCTTTAACGCTGCCTCCGACATGCTCAATGGCTTTAAGGACTACTTTATTAGCCACGGCGAGGTCGTCTACGAGAACCCGAGCCCCGGCAACAAGGACGGCGGTATTACCACGCTCGAGGACAAGAGCTGCGGCTGCGTGCAAAAGGGCGGATCTGCCCCCATCGTCGACGTGCTGCCGTATGCCGGCCAGGCAACTAAACACGGCCTGAACATGCTGTGCGGTCCGGGCAACGACATGGTATCCACCACGGCGTTGACGGCTGCCGGCTGCCACGTGATTCTGTTCTCGACCGGCCGCGGCACACCGTTTGGCGCGCCGGCGCCTACCCTCAAGGTGTTCACCAATCAGCGTCTGTGCGACCACAAGGCCAACTGGATGGACTTTAACGCCGGCGTGATTGCCACGGGTGAGCGCACGCTCGACGAGGCTGCTCACGATCTATACCAGCTGGTGCTGGAGACGGCGAGCGGTAAACTCACGAGTGCCGAGCGCCGTGGCTGTCACGAGATCAGCATCTGGAAGGACGGCGTCTGCCTGTAGTGGCAAATGCACCCAAGCGTAGCGCTATGTCGTCGGCCCCGTCGGGAGTGTTCCCGGCGGGGTTTTCGTTTTGTGGTTAAGTGAAAAAATTGGAAAATACGATAAACGTTCACCTATCTCATGGGTGTCCAGCATGGCATCTTTACCAGCAGACAATAGGTCTTAGAGCCTCAATTGTGTCCGTTCAGCGATAAAAAACGACCGTTCGGGGATAATATGCAAGTGAACGTTCACCTCTTGTACGGAATCGCGCATAATCTAGATAAACGTTCACCCTGAACGCTAGGCAGACAGACGTCAGTGTGGACTCAAATGTCTTGTTACAAGACAATCGAGAAAAGAGAGGGAGCTCGATGACTAATAAGATCGGAAAAAAGCGTAAGATCACATTCTGGACGCGCTTGGGCTTTGGTATGGGCGGTATGCTCAATTCCGGTGCCCTGACCTTTACGCACAGCTACATGGTGCTGTTCCTGTCCACGGAGTGTGGCCTGTCCGCAGGCGAGGCTGCACTGATCAGCTCGTTTGCCATCTATGTCAACGCCATTCTTTGCCCGCTGATGGGCTTTGTGGCCGATAACTTCTATGCCACCAAGATCGGCCGCATCTTTGGTCGTCGTCGTTTCTGGATCTTGCTGGCCATCCCGATGATGATCGCCGAGCCGCTCATCTTCGTGGCTACGCCGTTTGGCTTCCCGTACTACTTTGTGCTGTACCTGATCTACAACGTCGCGTACACGTTCTGCACCGCCAACCTGTCGCCGCTTACCATCGAGATGACCGACGACTTTAAGGAGCGTACGTACCTTACCGGCTACAAGCATCTCTTTGGTAACGCCGCCGGCTTCCTGATGGCAGCACTTGTGGGCTTCGGCTTTGGCACCTTCGGCGAGACCAACCCGTTCAGCTACTTCATCATCGCTACGGTCAACGCTTCGGTCATGTCAATCTCGCTGCTCTGCGTGTACCTGTCCACGTGGGAGCACACCCCCGAGGAGGTCGCTCAGGAGAAGATCGAGAGCGTCGGCGAGGGCATCAAGAAGTTCTTTATCGACGTTATCTCCACCTTCCGCAACAAGTCCTTCCGCAAGGTCCTGTATGCACAGGTCTCCACGAAGCTCGCTGCTGCCTGCTGGTCTGCCTGCCTGTCCTTCTTCATCGTCTACTGCCTGCAGATTCCTAAGTCCTACGAGTCCGTGATGGAGATGCCTGGCAAGGTCGTCGCTATCGTCTGCACCGCCATCTGGGTCGCCCTCATGGCCAAGAAGGGCTTCCACAAGTCTTGGTACCTCGCAAATGTCGGTTGCGCTGCGTGCATCATCGCCTACAACTACTTCGCCTTTGGTCAGATCAACGGCACCTCCACGGTCGCCATCGCCATGATCGCCTACCCCGTCATCTTCGCCATCTGGAAGTTCTTCTACGTCGGCTTCCAGTATCTGCCCGATGTCCTGCTCAACTACATCCCCGATGTCGATGAGCTCATCACCCTGCGTCGTCGCGAGGGCATCTACAGCTCCGCGCAGCAGCTCTGCCAGCAGATCGCCCAGGCTATCGCCGTCAACGTATGGGCTATCGTCCTTGCTGCCTCCGGCTTCATTCAGACCGCCGGCAATAGCGACGCCGTGACCCAGCCCGCTACCGTTCCTCTGTATATCTGCGGCTACATGATCATCGGCTGCGCCGGCTTCTTCCTGCTTGCGGCCGTCCTTGCCCGCGGCATCAAGATCGACAAGGAACAGTGCGACATCCTTTGCGACGAGATTCACCGCGTCAAGGAGGGTGGCAAGATGGCCGACGTCAAGCCCGAAGTCAAGGCGCTTTGCGAGGAACTCTCCGGCTTTAAGTACGAGGACTGCTTTGCCCACAACAACGTTGGCTTCCAGGACGGTAGCGTAACTCCCGCCGAGTAAGGCCGACATATCGTCCAAATCACAGGGCCGTGCCACCGGAACTCCGCCGGCAGGCACGGCCTTTTTTCAACAGCGTACAATTTGCCTTTAGAGCATCTTTTTGAGGGAGAAACCCATGGAGACGAACGTTATCTGGCGCAACGCGCGCGCGGCGGTTATCGAGCTTGACGACGGCGGTTACTTTACCTGCGCCGATACGTGGGAGATCTTTGTCAACGACGAGCCCGCTGGTACCACGAATACGGTCGAGACCTATGTCGACGGCCTGACCCCCGGCAAGCGTAACCTGGTTCGTTTTGTTTGTGGCGAGCGTGAGCTGAGCGTAGGTGTCACCACGCCGGCTGAGCCCTTTACTATCAACGTTCGCGACTGTGGCGCCAAGGGCGATGCCGAGCACGACGACACCACCAACATCCAGGCTGCCATCATGGCCTGTCCCAAGGGCGGGCGCGTGCTGATCCCCGCCGGTAGTTATCGCATCAAGTCCCTCTTCCTTAAGAGCAATATCAACATTGAGCTCGCCGAGGGAGCGGTGCTGTTGGCCCGTCACGACCGCGCGGCGCTTGCCTACATTCCGGGCACGGTCACAGGCGACGAGGGCGCTGGGTATGCCGGCACCGATATGCTGCCCCTGGGCCGCTGGGAGGGCGAGAGTTTCTCGACCTACTGTTCTACCTTTACGGGTCTGGGCGTGCACGACGTGTGCATCTATGGTCGTGGTGCCATCGACGGTCAGACCGATTTTGCCGAGGACAACTGGTGGAACAAGGACTTTAAGAACATCTTCCGTCCCGAGGAGGGCCGCGAGGTCGCCCGTCCGCGCATGATCTTCCTGTCCGAGTGCCAAAACGTGAGCCTTGCCGGCTTTACCGTGCGCAACAGCCCGGCGTGGAATATCCATCCCGTCCTGTGCGAGCATGTCGACGCGCTTTGCCTGTCGATCGAGGGTCCCAAGAACTCCCACAACACCGACGGTTTCGATCCCGAGAGCTGCGGCTTTGTCCGTATCCTTGGCTGTCAGTTCTCGGTGGGCGACGACTGCATCGCCATCAAGAGCGGCAAGCTGGGCATTGAGCCCGAGCTTCGTCCCGCTACGCACGACGTGCTGATCTCTCACTGCTACATGCACGATGGTCACGGCGCCGTGGTCCTGGGTTCAGAGGCTGCCGGCGGCATCAAGGACCTTACCGTGAGCAAGTGCCTCTTTGAGCGCACCGACCGCGGCCTGCGCGTCAAGACCCGCCGCGGGCGCGGCAAGGATGCCGTCAACGAGGGCATTACCTTTGAGCACATTCGCATGGACGAGGTGCTCACGCCCTTCGTGGTCAACTCCTTCTACTTCTGTGACAAGGACGGCAAGACCGATTACGTGCAGTCTCGCGAGGCGCTGCCTGTCGATGACCGCACGCCCGGCTTTGGTGCCACGACGTTTTGCGATATCGAGGCCACCAACTGCCATGCTGCCGCGGCCTATATCACGGGTCTGCCCGAGAGCAAGGTGACACGTCTGACGTTCCAAGACGTTCACGTTACCTTTGCCGACGATGCCGAGCCCTTTGTGCCGGCCATGGCCTGTGGTGTGGAGCCGATGGTGCGCCAGGGCATCATCGCGCAAAACGTCAAGGTACTCGATCTGCAAAACGTGGTGATCGAGGGCCAGGACGGCGAGGAACTGCAGCTCCAGAACGTCGACAAGGTTATCCGTTCCTAACTCGGGTTGATGACCAGGGCTGCATTGTCGGATAAATCGGCAATGCAGCCCTTGTGCGATACGGCCGTGTGCGCTGCGCTACGCATCATGGTGAAAGGGAATACATGCTCAATAAAACGATTCCTGTCGGGGTCGATGGCTCGTCTGCCACGATTGCGTCTTATGTTTTTGCCCCGACCGAAGATGCTTATGCTTTAAAACCGCTGCCTGCAGTTGTGGTCGTGCCAGGAGGCGGCTACGATCACGTTTCGCCGCGCGAAGGCGAGCCGGTAGCGCTCCGTTTGTTGGCGATGGGCTACCAAGCGTTTGTACTGAACTATTCGGTTGCTCCGGCTGTCTATCCGCTGGCATTGCAAGAACTCGCGCGGGCGGTCGATACCGTCCGAGGCCATGCGGCAGAGTACTGTGTCGATCCTGATCGGATTACGGTCATGGGTTTTTCGGCCGGTGGGCATCTGGTTGGCTTGCTCGGGGCGCTTTGGGACCAACCCTGGCTTGCAGAGTCGATCGCGGCATCGCCTGAGTCGATTCGGCCTGACGCACTTTGCTTGGGCTATCCGGTCGTAAGCTCGGGGACCTATGCTCATCGTGGTTCGTTTGAACACCTAACGGGTGCCGATGACGCTTTGGCTCAAAAGTTGTCAATCGAGAATATGGTGGGCGAGGGCTTCCCTCGTACGTTCTTGTGGCATACCGCCGAGGATGCATCGGTGTCAGTTCAAAATAGCCTCCTTCTTGCGCAGGCTCTTGCCGACCACGGGATTGGCTTTAGCCTACATGTCTTTCCACATGGAAAGCATGGGGTATCGCTCGCTACGGCCCTAACGGCATTTAAGGGCTGCGCCGAGCATATTCAGCCACAGGTTCAGGGCTGGCCTGAGCAGTTCGCTGCCTGGGAGCGTGATGGACGATGAGCGAAAGCATCTATACACTGCGCGTTTCGAGGGCTGCGGCAGGAGCATATCCAACGATTTCCGATGCCTTGGCGGCAGCCGATCAACTCTATCCGGATGCCGAGCAACCGGTGACAATCCATATCGAGCCGGGTGAGTACCGCGAACGGGTCGAGATTCATCGACCGTATGTGACGCTGGTGGGCGAGACGGCTGACAGCGTGCGTATCGTGGGCAGTCTGGGCGCCAAGATGCCTTCGGAGGACGGCTCGGGCGTCGACGGCACGCTCGGCACCTTTAGGACCTATACCGTTTTGGTCGATGCCGACGACGTGCGGCTCGAGAACCTCACAATCGTCAACGATGCCGGCGACGGTCGCGAGGTGGGGCAGGCGATTGCCCTGTACGCCGACGGCGACCGTTTGGTGGTCGACGCCTGTTGCATTACGGGGCGCCAGGACACGCTGTTTTTGGGCCCGTTGCCCCCGCGCGAAGTCAAACTGGGCGGATTCATTGGGCCCAAGCAGTTTGCGCCGCGTCGGGTGGGGCGCCAGTATTTTCGACGTTGCCGGATCGAGGGCGATGTCGACTTTATCTTTGGCGGCGCGCGTGCCTACTTTGAGGGGTGCGAGATTCGCTCGCTCAACCGCGATATGGATGTCAACGGGTATGTAACGGCAGCCTCCACGCCTAAAGGCGAGCCGTACGGATTTGTGTTTCATGGTTGTTCGTTTACAGCTCCGGATGGCGTGGCGCCGGATTCGGTCTACCTGGGTCGTCCTTGGCGCGAATGGGCGCAAACTGTGCTGATCGATTGTTGGCTGGGGCGACATATCAAGCGCGAAGGCTGGTGGGATTGGAATAAGCCGGCGGCGCACAACTGCGTGCAGTATGCTGGCGCGATTCTGCATGGGCCGGCGGGTGATACTACCGGCTGGGTGCCGTGGGCGAATGAACTCGATGTGATGGCTGCCGCCGGGTACGCTCGCGAGCAGGTGCTTGCCGGTGCGGATGGCTGGGATCCCGAGGGGGGCACCGGTGATGCGGTTGAGACGACTGGGCTATCTGTCAATGGCCGCACCGTGCACATCGAGACGTACTGCGAAGACGAGCCTGCGCTGCGCGCCCGACTGAAGCGCGAAGGGCGCTCGGCGGCATTTGCGGGCAAGACCCCTGCAGACTTTGAGGCGTGGAGGATTGCGACCAGGACTCGCCTGTACGATGTTTTGGGCCTTTCGCTTATGGACCGCGTCCCGATTGAGATTCGTGAGCTCAGCCGCGTGCGGGTTGCCGGCGGCATCGTGCGCACCCATGCGATGTTGCAGGTCGAGCGTGATGTTTGGATGCCGTTCTACCTGTTGGAGCCGTCTCATCCTAAGCTTGATGAGCGGGGACTCAAACGCTGCTATATCTGCCCGCATGGCCATCAGGGAGCAGGCGCCGCAAGTGTTGCGGGCGTGACGGGCGTGCCGGCGGTCGATGATGCCGTGCGTAAGTTCAATTACGACTACGGTCTACGTTTGGCGCGTATGGGTTACGTGACCGTCTGCCCCGACGCACGCGGCTGGGGATACCGTCGTGACTGGAAGGGTCAGGGCGATGACGAGAACAGCTACCTGCGCGGTACGTGCCTGAATCAGGCACGTATGGCCGAGCCACTGGGTCTTACGGTCGCGGGCCTCAACGTCTGGGACAACATGCGCTTGATCGATTACTTGGAGGCGCGCGGCGACATTGCCATGGATGACCTGGGTTGCTTTGGTTTTTCGGGTGGCGGCTACATGACGTTGTACCTGGCCGCACTCGACCCGCGTGTGCGCAAGGCGTTTGTCTCGGGCTATCTGTACGGTGTCGACGATTCGCTGCTGCATCTCAATGGCAATTGCAGCTGCAACTACACACCCGGACTTTGGCGCTTACTCGACATGGGCGATATTGCCTCGCTCATCGCGCCGCATCCGCTGCTGGTGCAAAGCTGCGAAGAGGATCATCTGAACGGTTCGCGCGGGCTGAAAAATGTTGACGAGCAGCTCGAGATCGTGCGCGATGCCTACAAGTTGCTGGGTCGCAGAGATGCTCTGCGGCACGAGGTGTGTCCGGGTGAACACCATCTGGGCGTGGCACATCTTGCCGAGGATATCGAATGGCTCGATTCGCACGTTGCGGAATGCGCCCGTGCATAGCCCCTCGGCATGCTGCGAATAAACGGTACGTTCCTGTATGACCGCCGATGGGCGGATGAGGAGAAGATTATGGAAACGAAGAGTTTGAGTGAATCGACCATTTGCTGCTTTGGCGATTCGACCACATGGGGCGATAACGGATGCGGCGCAGGCGGCAACGACGTCTCTTGGACTTCGCATCTGGGCGCGTTGCTGGGAGGCGCGGTCGTCGAGAACTTTGGCATCAAGGGTTCGCGTATCGCCATCAAGGCCGACCGTACCGATTCGTTTGTCGAGCGCCTTGACGGCATCGACAATGCGGCCGATATCTACATCGTCTTTGGCGGCGTCAACGACTTTAGCCGCAACGTGCCGCTTGGCGAGTTGGGCAGTACCGATGTGCACGAGTTCTATGGTGCACTCGATTATCTGATCCGCACCATCACGGCGCGCTCACCTCGGGCAAAGCTCGTGTTTATGACGCCGTGCAAGACGAGCGGTAAGCACGAGAAGGATATCCCGGCAAGCGATGAGCTCAATCACCTGGGGTTGACGCAGGTCGCCTACGTGCGGGCGATGCTCGAAGTCTGCGACCGCTACTCCGTTCCGGTGATTGACCTGTATGCGCAAAGTGGCATCAGCCCGTTTTTGCCAGAGCACCGCGAGCTCTATATGCCGGACGGTCTGCATTACAGTCCTGCCGGCTATGAGCGCCTGGCGCATCGCATCGCCGCGGGTCTCACCGCCGTTTGCCGCTAAAAGTCTGCCGTTTGCGGGGAATATAGGGTTAACATTCACCCTATATTCCCCGTTCGCGTTACACTAGGGGTAACGTTCACCTATCGTTTATGTCAGAGGGGACAGCAATGGGTTGCAATCAAATCCTGGACCGTTATATCGAGCAGTTGATCGAAACCTCTACGCCGCAGGCGCCGGCTTGGAATATCGAAAAGATTCGCGCCGGCAAGGAGAACACCTGGAACTATATCGACGGCTGCATGATCAAGGCGCTCATCGAGCTGTACGAGATCACGGGTGAGCAGCGCTACCTGACCTTTGCCGATGACTACATCGATTTCTTTGTCCAGGACGACGGTACCATCAAGCATTACAACCCGCAGGAGTACAACCTCGATAACGTCAATGCGGGCAAGACCCTCTACAAACTCTATGACCTGGTGGGCAAGCCCAAGTACCGTGCCGCCATGGACACCATCTACCGCCAGCTCGAGACCCAGCCGCGCACCAAAGAGGGCGTGTTTTGGCACAAGGCCGTCTATCCCAACCAGATCTGGCTCGATGGCATGTATATGGCCCAGCCGTTCTACATGCAGTACGAGCTGAGCTTCCACAACCGTCGTGCCTGCTCGGACAGCTTCCATATGTTCCAGGTCGTGCATGACCTGATGCGCAACCCCCTCAACGGTCTGTACTATCACGCTTACGACGCGAGCCGCAAACAGTTCTGGTGCGACCCGGTCACCGGTCTTTCGGCTAACTTCTGGCTGCGCGCCGAGGGCTGGTTTGCCATGGCGCTCATCGACACCTGGGAGCTTATGCCGCCTTCGATGTCAGCCGAGAAGGACGAGATCCGCAAGATGTTCCACGATCTGATCGACGCCATGCTGCCGTATCAGGACGAGAAGACCGGCATGTGGCACCAGGTCATCAACCTGCCCAATATCGCCCCCAACTACCTGGAGGAGTCGGGCAGCGCCATCTTTGCCAATGCCATCATGAAGGGCGTGCGTCTGGGCGTGCTGGGCGAGCGTTACTACCAGTACGGCCGTCGCGCCTTCGACGGCATCTGCGAGACCTGCCTGTCCGAGTATGACGGGCAGCTGGCGCTCGACAACATCTGCCTGGTTGCGGGCCTGGGCAACACCGCGCACCGCGAGGGCACGTTTGATTACTACATGAGCGAGCCCGTGGTCAAAAATGATGCAAAGGGTGTGGCGCCGCTGGTGCTTGCCTATATCGAGACCATGCATCACGACAAGCTGGCCGGTAAGCGCGATCCGCTCGCCCCCTCGGGCGTGTGCTCCATCGAGGACCCGTTTGGCGGATACACCCCGGGCATCAACGCTCATAAGGGATGTGAATAACGTGGGGGCTATTACTCCGGGTGTACGTTTGCACGACCTTCCGCAGGGGACCGTCGAGGAACGCATTCGCATGGCGGGAGAGCTGGGCTTTTCGTGCATTCAGCTGCCGAGCAAGGTGCTCTACGCATCGATGGGGATCGATCGAGGCGGCCTGACCCGCGAGCTTGCCGACCATTTGCGTGCGGTGCTCGACGAGGCGGGCGTTTCGGTCGCCGTGCTCGGCTGCTATAAGAATTTGGCGACGCCCGATCGCCAACAGCTCATGGATAACTTTGCCGAGTACGAGGCATGCTTGAACTTTGCCCAGATGCTCGGCGGATGCCCGGTTGGCACCGAGACCGGTCGCCCCAATGCGCAGAACCGCGTTGCTGATGACCGCATGACCGATGAGGCGCTTGAGGCTTTTATGGACGGACTCGCACGCGTCTGCGAGCGCGCCGAGGCCGTGGGCGGGCAAATACTGATCGAGCCTGGCTGGAACGAGACGGTCAACACGCCGGATCGCTGCCGCGAGGTGCTGGAGCGCGTCTCGAGCCCGTCGCTCGGCGTGATCTATGACCCAGTGTCGCTGCTGCACCCCAGCGTCGTTGACGAAGCGCAGGAAATCACCGCGCGCATGCTCTACTTATGCGGCAGTAAGATCCGCGTGCTGCACGCCAAGGATTTTGAGGTCGTTGATAACGAGGACGAAGCCGGTTGGTGCGACGGTACGGGTTCACGCCTGGTGTGTCATGGCGTGGGCGAGACGGGCCGCTATGACTTTGAGCCCGTAGTGGCCTGGGCGGCTGCCGCCTGCCCTGGGATTCCCTGCGTGGTCGAGAACAGTGTGCCGGCGACGGCGGCTGACTGCCTGGCGACACTCGAGCACATGTCCGCTCGCTGCGGGGCTTCGCATCGCGAGTTATAGCATTGGCTTTTGCCGTGGCGGTCGATTAAGTTTGCCTGACTGGGGCAGCGGTGAAGGATCTTTATCGTCGCCCCATTGGATTGAATCAAAAAGGGGAGCTGCGTGGCTATCCACATTGTCGAAGAGGCGAATCGTTGCCTAGGTTGTAAAAGGGCGTTCTGCCAGATTAAGGGCTGCCCGGTTCAGACGCCTATTCCGCAGGTTATCGACCTGTTCAAACAGCGTCGTCTAGAAGAGGCGGGCGAGCTACTGTTCCAGAACAATCCCATGAGCGCGGTCTGCTCCGTGGTGTGCAACCATTCGGGCCAGTGCGAGGGTGCTTGCATCCAGGGCCGCAAGGGCACACCCGTGCATTTTTCGAGCATCGAGCACTACATCTCCACAGCGTATTTAGATCGTAAGGAGTGGACGTCCGCGCCGTCGTGCGGCAAACAGGTTGCTGTGGTCGGTTCCGGTCCCGCCGGTATTACCGTGGCCATTAAGATGGCCCAGCTAGGCTGTGCCGTCACGGTATTTGAACAGCGCCCCGAGATCGGCGGTGTGCTGGAATACGGTATCCCCGAGTTCCGCCTGCCCCGTGCGCTCGTGCAAAAGTACCGTCATGTGATGTGCTCGCTTGGCGTGCGCGTGCGCCCCTCGACCACCATCGGTGACGCGCTGCATATCGACGACCTGCTGCGCGACGGCTACGATGCGGTCTTTGTTGGTACCGGTACCTGGCGTGCCCGCAAACTGGGCATTCCCGGCGAGTCGCGCGGCAACGTGCTGTTTGGTATCGATTATCTGGTCGATCCCACGAGCGTGGCGATCGGGCAGAACGTGGCGGTCATCGGTGCCGGTAATGTGGCCATGGATGTGGCCCGCACGGCGCTGCGTTCGGGTGCTCGCAAGGTCACTGTGTATGCACGCTCGCGTCATATCTCGGCCATCGACGACGAGGTCGAGCTGACCGAGCTTGACGGTGCCGAGATTGTGTGCGGCAAGGCGATCTGCGCCATCGACGATAACGGTCCGGTGTTCGAGACGGCTATCTTTGACGAGGACAACAACGTGGTGGGCTACGAGGAGGAGCTCGACCATGCGTCTGCCGACACAGTTGTGATTGCAGCTTCGCAGGTGCCCAAAGACAAGCTTGTGCTTACTACGGGCGGCCTAGAGACCGACCATCGTGGCCTGCTTTCGGTCGACGAGTACGGTATGACCACCGTGCCTGGCGTCTTTGCCGCCGGCGACGTGGTCAACGGCCCGCTCACCGTGGTCCACGCCGTAGCTGGCGCCAAGCTCGCCGTCGAAGGCATGACTACCTACCTGGGCCTCTAACTCCATCCCACCCCATCCATCAGTTGCGGTGAAATACGGACTGTTTTGGCTGTCAAAAGCCTTATCTACTCCGTATTCCACCGCAACTTTTTTTGTGAGGTGGGCTAGAGACGCTGCATGCGGTACCCGACACCCATGTGCGTCTGAATCATCTTGGGGTGAGAGGGGTCTGCCTCGATCTTCTTGCGCAGGGTGCGCATGAACACGCGCAGGCTCGCCAGATCGCTGTCCCAGCTCGTGCCCCATATCTCGCGGGTGATGAAGGTGTGGGTGAGCACCTTGTCGACGTTTTTCGCCAGAAGGACGAGCAATTTGTACTCGGTTGGGGTGAGCGAGAGCTCGCGTCCGTCTTTCGTCGCGTATCCCGCGGCGTAGTCGATATGCAGCGGACCGTTGTCAAACGTGCTCGCTTCTGTCGACTCGCTCGACGCCATCGAGGAGCGCCTCAAATTCGCACGGACGCGCGCGAGCAACTCATCCACAGAAAAGGGCTTGGTGAGGTAGTCGTCTGCCCCTGCGTCAAGTGCTGCAATCTTGTCGGAATCTTCGGTGCGCGCCGAAATGACGATAATGGGGACTGCCGACCAGCTTCGGATCTTCGTGATGACCTCGATACCGTCAATGTCGGGAAGGCCGAGGTCGAGCATGATGAGGCTGGGGCCGTGCGACACCGCATCCATGATGGCGGCCTGGCCGTTGCAAACCTTGCTCACGATATAGCCGTGGAGGTCAAGCGCGGTCGAAACGAGGTTTTGAACGGTCGGGTCATCTTCGACCAGGAGGATGCGTGGCTTAGTGGCATTATTCATGAATCTCGATCTCCTCGGCGGGCAGGGTAAAACGGAAGACGGCTCCATGGGGGTGGTTGTCGCGAACTTCGATGACGCCGCCATGCGCCTCTACGATGGAGCGGCAGAGCGACAGCCCAAGGCCGATGCTTCGACGCGAATCCACGGGCCGCGTATTGCTTGAGGTGAAGAAGCGCTCAAAGATATGAGGCTTGTCGCAGTCTGCCACACCCGGCCCATCGTCTGCGACGTCCACCACGACGAACGCGCCCTCGCGACGTGCGCTGATGGTGACAGTCGAGTCCTCGGGCGTGTATTTGAAGGCGTTCATGATGAGATTCGTAAGCACCTGCATGATGAGATGGACGTCGATGCGTACCAGCAGGATGTCGTCAGTGTGCTCGATGGTGACGGCACGTCCATGCGATGCTTGGGCGACATGGCTGAGGGCGGCCTCGATGACCTCGTCGATGAGCTCGGATGTGAAGTTGAGGTGAATGGTGCCGTCCTCGACGCGTGTGATGGCGAGGAGGTTCTCCACGGTATCGATAAGCCAGAGGGAGTCGTCGTAGATGGCATCGGCAAGATCGCAACGTTGTTCGAGGCTGAGCTTCTCGTCGTTCTTCCGAAGGATTGCCGCAGATCCGGATATAGCCGTGAGGGGTGTCCTCAAATCGTGGCCGATGGAGCGCAAAAGGTTGGCGCGCAGCTGCTCGTTTTTCGCCAAGACCGCAGCCTCTTCGCGCTCTTGCGCCGCCCGGTCGCTTTCGAGCGCCAAGGCGCATTCACCTACGATAGATAGGACGATCGAATGCTCGAAGGCTTCGATCTCGCGCCCCTCCAGGGCGATGCCGATGACACCGAATACCTTGTCGCCGGTGCGAACCGCGAGGTAGAGACAGTGTGCCTCAGGCAGGGTCCGCGTGCTTGCGCCCGCGCGCTTGTTGTTGGTGTAGGTCCAGGTTGCAACGGCGCGCTCGTAGTCGGTGAGCAGCGACGCGGATCGGTTTTCGGTGCCAGCGGACTCATAGAGCGCCTTGCCGAGCGTGCCGTGTTCGGCGGGGTAGAAGACCACGTCGAGTTTTAGCAGTTTGACAAGCTGGTTCATGGCGACGCGGGCGCACTCCTCCGCGCTATGGGCTTGCTGCAAGAGTTGGTTCGTTTCGAGGAGTACGCGCGTTTTGAATGCGTTCTCGGCGGATGTACGGGCGTTGTCGGCGATGCGCGCAGTTAATTCGCCGGCGACCATAGCGGTAGCGAACATGATGCCGAACGTGACCAGATAGCTTCGGTCGTAGCTGGCGAGCGAAAACAGAGGCGTGACGAAGCAGAAGTTGTAAAGCACTACAGAGAGCACGCTCGATACGATCGTGCAGATACGCCCCGTCGTGGTGACGGCGGTCAGCAGGGCCGTGAGGATATAGAGGGATATGATGCTGGAATCGGCAAATCCCAGATGGCGGAAAGCCGTGCCGATCGCCGTGGCGGCAAGAGAGAGGGCCAGCGTGCGAAGCACGTTTCGGCTGCTGGGCGGCTGCAGGGCGAGCGCATGGCGGCGTCCTTTGGGTCGGGAGGGCGGAGTCGACTGTTCTGGAATGATGTAAATGTCGAGGTTCGGGGCGAATGTTATGAGCTGTTCTACGAGAGATTTGCGGCCGAAGAGGGCCTGACGGACGCTGCTGCGCTCGCCCGTGCGCCCATGACGATCTTCGAAATGCCCGACAGACGTGCAAACTCGGAGATCTGAAACGCAATATCGTCGCCATAGACGGTTTCCATATGTGCTCCGAGCTGCTCGGCTAGGGCGATATTGGCTGCAAGCTTGGCGCGCTCATCATCGCTCATGGCTTGCGTGCGCGGGCTCTCTACGAACAGGGCGACGAGCTCGCTGCGAAACGCTTTCGCCATGCGTGCGGCGGCACGGACGATGCGGGGATTGGTCGGCGCCGGGGAGACACAGACTAAGATACGCTCCCTGGTGTAGTAGTCACGGTTTCCCAGCACGCGTGCGGCGTCTGTGAGGTGGCCGGTGCGATCGGCGCAGCGGCGCAGCGCGATTTCTCGGAGTGCGGTGAGGTTCTCGACGGTAAAAAAATGCTGTTGCGCTCGGTCGGCTTGTGCGGGACGGTAGACGAGGCCGGCGCGAAGGCGCTCAAGTAGGTCTTCGGGCTCTATGTCGACGAGCTCGACCTGGTCGGCATCATCGAAGATACGGTCGGGGATTCGTTCGCTCACGACAACGCCGGTGATGGATGCAACCATGTCGTTTAGGCTCTCGATATGCTGAACGTTCACGGTCGTATAGACGTCGATGCCCGCATGTAGAAGTTCCTCGACGTCTTGATAGCGTTTGTCGTGGCGAGACCCCGGCGCATTCGTATGGGCGAGCTCGTCGACAAGGATGAGCTGAGGGGCGCGTTCGATGGCCGCATCTAGATCGAACTCGCTGAGCGCAATGCCGTTGTGCTCGATGAGTTTACAGGGCACGTTCTCAAGCCCTTGTGCAAGATGGGCAGTTGCCGGACGTTCGTGCGGCTCGATGTATCCCGCGACGACGTCGACACCTCGCCGCTTGGCGGCGTGGGCGGCTTGAAGCATCGCATAGGTTTTGCCTGTGCCAGCAGCGTAGCCAAAGAAAATCTTGAGGTGTCCCCGGCTGGCTCGAGCGTCATCGGCGACCTCGTCTTTCTCAATTGCCTTGAGGATGAGGTCTGGATTGACGCGAGTGTCCGATGCGTCGCGCTGCATAGCGTAGCCTTTCTGAAGTGTTGTCCATGCGTGCATACGCGGTGAGGACGCCACTGTATGCTCGCGAGGTCGAGTATAGGCGCACTGCAGCAGCAATAGTGCTTTCTACCTGCATCTTTACGGCATCTTAAGGTCGTGAGCCCCGGCCCTCACGCCTCTTTAATCCCTAGAAGCGTTTACTGTCCCCAGACGCTTGCGAGGGCAGGCGTCCGAGACATCGGACCGCGTGTGAAAGGGGCGGTAAATGGACATCCTCATTCCCATCATCGGAGTCGTCTGCATTGGACTCCTTATCTATTACATCTACATTCTGATGAGGAGTGATTCGTAAACTATGGACGCTGCGATTCAGTACATCTTGTACTTTGCCGTACTCGTCGTCCTGGCCGTTCCGCTCGGTCGGTTCATGGCCCATATCATGGATGGTGAGCATACGTTCCTGTCGCCTGTGATTGCTCCTGTGGAGCGTGGCGTCTATCGTCTGCTTCGCATCGACGCGGCAGAACAGATGGGGTGTAGGCGCTATCTGGCGAGCGTGCTGGTCTTTTCGGGGATCGGCCTCGTGGCTCTTGTGGCACTCCAGGCGCTTCAGTCCTTCTTGCCAGGCAATCCTCAGCACCTGCCGGGCGTGTCATGGGACCTGTCGTTCAATACGGCTGCTTCCTTCATAACCAACACCAACTGGCAGTCCTACTCCGGTGAGACCACCCTGTCCTACCTTGTGCAGTTCATGGGTCTCACCGTGCAGAACTTCGTTTCCGCTGGCACCGGTATCGCGGTCATGTTCGCGCTGATTCGCGGCTTCCGTCAAGTCAAGGAGCAGGGTCTGGGTTCCTTCTGGGTCGATCTCACCCGCACCGTCCTGTATGTGCTCATCCCGCTGAACCTCGTATTCGGCATCTGCCTGACTGCCGGTGGCGTCATCTCCAACTTCCAGCCGGCTCAGAAGGCTGAGCTCGTAGAGCCCGTCGCTGTTCAGCCTAATGCAGACGGCGGCTGGAGCGTCATCGACGGCGCCCAGATCGAGGGCGACACGGTCAAGGTCGACGGTAAGGTTGTCGAGGGCGCGCGCGTGGTCACCGAGCAGTTCCTGCCCCAGGGTCCCGCGGCTCCTCAGGTCGCCATCAAGCAGTCCGGCACCAACGGCGGCGGCTTCTTCGGCGTGAACTCCGCCCATCCATATGAGAACCCCAGTGCCTTCACCAACATCATCGAGATGACCAGCCTGCTGCTGATCCCGGCCGCCTGTTGCTTCACCTTCGGTATCGGCGTCAAGAACACCAAGCAGGGCAAGGCCATCTTTGCCGCCATGTTCATCCTGCTGGTGATCTTTACCGGCATCATTGCCGTCAACGAGCATGCAGGCACCCCGCAGCTGGCCGATGGCGGAGCGGTCAATATCGAGATGACCGACGGCCAGGCCGGCGGCAACATGGAGGGCAAGGAGAGCCGTTTCGGTATCGCCTCCTCTTCTACCTGGTCCGCTTTCACGACGGCTGCTTCCAACGGCTCGGTTAACTCCATGCACGACTCCTACACCCCGCTGGGCGGTTTTGTCCAGATGCTCCAGATTGCTCTGGGCGAGGTCGTCTTCGGCGGCGTGGGCTGCGGCCTGTACGGCATGATCGGCTTCGCCATCCTCACAGTGTTCATCGCCGGCCTCATGGTCGGACGCACGCCTGAGTTCCTGGGCAAGAAGATCGAGCCGGGCGAGATGCGCTGGGCAGTTGTCCTGTGCTTGGCAACTCCGTTTGCCATTCTGGTGTGCTCGGCCATCGCCTGCACGGTGCCCGGTCTTGCCGACCAGCTCAACAATGGTGGCGCGCACGGCTTCTCCGAGGCGCTGTATGCCTTCACCTCATGCGGCGGCAACAACGGCTCGGCGTTTGCAGGCATGAACTGCAACATTCCCTGGATCAACGTCATGCTCGGCCTCGAGATGCTGTTCGCCCGCTTCATGCCCATCATCGGTACGCTGGCTATCGCCGGCTCGCTGGCCAAGAAGGGTAAGGTCGCCGAGAGCGCCGGTACCCTGTCTACCACCAACGGCATGTTCGTATTCCTGCTCGTGTTCATCGTTCTGCTGATCGGTGCCCTGAGCTTCTTCCCGGCCCTGGCGCTTGGCCCCGTTGCCGAGTTCTTCCAGATGATTGCGTAAAGGAGGGCGCAGATTTATGACTATGCAAAAAGACATGGTGGGCCGCGCGGTCCGCGACTCGTTTGCCAAACTGGATCCTCGCGTCCAGATTCAAAACCCGGTCATGTTCCTGGTGTGGCTTTCCGCCGTCATGACCTCCGTCCTGGCCGTCGCTTCCATCTTCGGTGTGCAGGACGCGGGTGTGCCCACCTACTATGTGGTCGCCATCGCGGTCATCCTGTGGCTCACCGACCTGTTCTCGAACTTCGCCGAGGCGCTCGCCGAGGGCCGCGGTAAGGCTCAGGCCGATTCCCTGCGTGCGGCCAAGAAGGATGTCGAGGCCCATCGTATCGAGTCCGTTGAGGACAAGGAGCACTTCACCGTCGTTCCCGGCACCGAGCTCACGCGCGGCGACCTGGTGATCGTACGCGCCGGCGAGCAGATTCCCGGCGACGGCGACGTCATTGAGGGCGCTGCTTCCGTTGACGAGTCCGCCATCACCGGCGAGTCCGCCCCCGTGGTCCGCGAGGCCGGCGGCGACCGCTCTGCCGTTACCGGCGGTACCACGGTGCTGTCCGACTGGATCATCGTCAAGATTTCCAGTGAGCCCGGCCAGAGCTTCCTGGACAAGATGATCGCGATGGTCGAGGGTGCCGCGCGCAAGAAGACCCCTAACGAGATCGCTCTGGAGATCTTCCTGGTGGCCCTCTCCATCGTCTTTATCCTGGTCACGCTGGCCCTGTATTGTTACTCCTGCTTCTCGGTCGGTCTTAACGACATGGACAACCCCACGGCCGTGACCACCCTCGTGGCGCTGCTCGTGTGCCTGGCTCCCACTACCATCGGCGTCCTTCTGTCCGCCATTGGCATCGCCGGCATGAGCCGTCTGAACGAGGCCAACGTGCTGGCCATGTCCGGCCGCGCCATCGAGGCCGCCGGCGACGTCGACATCCTCATGCTCGACAAGACCGGCACCATCACCCTGGGTAACCGCCAAGCCGCCGAGTTCATCCCGGTCGACGGCATCGATCCCGCGGAGCTGGCCGATGCCGCCCAGCTTTCCTCGCTGGCCGACGAGACCCCCGAAGGCCGTTCCATCGTCGTGCTCGCCAAGGAGCAGTTCGGTCTGCGCGGCCGCACACTCGAGGATAAGGGTATGGAGTTCATCCCCTTCACCGCGGCGACCCGCATGTCCGGTGTGAACTACGAGGGCAATGAGATCCGCAAGGGCGCTGCAGATTCCGTGCGCACCTATGTGGAGGCAGCCGGCGGCGTGTTCTCCCAGGAGTGCGACGAGGCCGTCGAGCGCATCGCCAAGGCCGGCGGCACCCCGCTGGTCGTGACCAAGAACTGCCGCGTGCTGGGCGTTGTGTACCTCAAGGACATCATCAAGTCCGGCGTTAAGGAGAAGTTCGCCGACCTGCGCAAGATGGGCATCAAGACCATCATGGTGACGGGCGACAACCCGCTCACCGCTGCGGCAATCGCCGCCGAGGCCGGCGTTGATGACTTCCTGGCCGAGGCCACCCCTGAAGGCAAGCTCGAGAAGATCCGCGAGTTCCAGCGTGAGGGGCACCTGATCGCCATGACCGGCGACGGCACCAACGACGCGCCCGCTCTGGCCCAGGCCGACGTCGCCGTGGCCATGAACACGGGCACCCAGGCTGCCAAGGAGGCCGGCAACATGGTCGACCTCGACTCCAGCCCCACCAAGCTCATCGAGGTCGTGCGTATCGGCAAGCAGCTGCTCATGACCCGCGGTTCGCTCACGACCTTCTCGGTGGCCAACGACATGGCGAAGTACTTCGCTATCATCCCGGCCCTGTTCTCGCCGATCTACCCCGGGTTGGACGCTCTCAACATCCTCGGTCTGGCAAGCCCGCTGTCCGCGGTTCTTTCGGCCATCATCTATAACGCGCTCGTTATCGTCGCGCTGATCCCGGCCGCGCTGAAGGGCGTTAAGTACCGCGAGGTACCGTCCGGACGGCTGCTGATCCACAACCTGCTCGTGTGGGGTCTGGGCGGCATCGTTGCCCCGTTCGTATTCATCAAGCTCATCGACATGCTGCTCGCGTTCTGCGGCATTATGTAAGTGGAGGTTTGTATGTTCAAAGGTGTTGCATCGCGCGCACTGGGCGTGTTCGCGCTGTTTACCGTTGTCTGCGGCCTGGGCTATACGCTCGTCGTGACCGGCATCGCCCAGGTTGCGTTCCCGTATCAGGCGAACGGTTCACTCATTACGGTCGACGGCAAGGTTGTGGGTTCCGAGCTCATCGGCCAGAACTTCGATGACGAAGCCCACATGTGGGGTCGTATCCAGAACATGTCAATCGTCGAAGGCGAAGGCGGCGAGCTCATGGCGTATGGTGCCCCGTCCAACCTGTCCCCGGCGAGTGAGGAGTATCGGCAGCTGATAGATGCGCGCGTGAAGAAGATCCGCGCCGCCAACCCCGATGCTGATATGGACGCTGTGCCCGTCGACCTGGTGACGTGTTCGGGGTCCGGCCTCGACCCGGAGATCTCTCCGGATGCCGCCGAGTACCAGGTCCCGCGCTTGGCGAAGGCCACGGGCAAGAGCGAAGGCGAGGTACGCGAGATCATCGTCCAGTGCACCAAGGGCCGATTCCTCGGCGTCTTCGGCGAGCCCACGGTCAACGTGCTCAAGGTGAACCTTATGCTGGACGGCGCGCTGTAGGTGAGGGAGTGGCGGATGAGGGCATAACTGGCTATCTGAGCCCTCAATTCCACCCCGCCCATCAGTTGCGGTGGAATACGGACTGTTTTTGCCTGTCAAAAGTCTCATCTACTCCGTATCCCACCGCAACTTTTTTGTGAGGATCGGGATTGAAAGTAGGGAGTGCGAGCGAGTGCGAATGCGGCGGATGCTGATACGATAGATACGTCAGCAACTGCCGCCGAGCGGCTTAAACGAAAGGAAGCCTGTATGGAGTCCTCCGCCTACCCGATGCTCTTTAGCCCGATCAAGGTCGGTACGACCGAGGTCAAGAACCGCGTCTTTATGCCGCCGGTGTCCACCAACCTGGCCGATCATGGCTATGTGACCGACGACTTGGTCGATCATTACCGTGCCCGTGCCAAGGGCGGCGTTGGCCTGATCATCACCGAGGTCGTGACGGTCGAGCCTACCTATACCTATCTGCCGGGTGACATGTGCTGCTACGACGACACGTTTATCCCCGGCTGGGAAAAGCTCGCCGCGGCCGTCCACGAGTACGGCTGCAAGATCATGCCGCAGCTCTTCCACCCCGCCTACATGGCCTTTAACATTCCGGGCACGCCGCGCCTGATCGCTCCGTCCTTCGTGGGACCGTCCTATGCCCGTGAGGCACCGCGTCCTATCACGGTCGACGAGATTCACGAGCTCACGCATCAGTTTGGCGACGCTGCTGTGCGTATGCAGAAGGCTGGCGTCGATGGCGTCGAGGTCCATGCGGCGCACGCCCACGGCATGCTCGGCGGCTTTTTAACTCCGCTCTACAACAAGCGCACCGACGAGTATGGCGGCTCGCTCGACGCCCGCATGCGCTTCTTGCTCGAGGTTATCGCCGAGATTCGCGAGCGCTGCGGCAAGGACTTTATCATCGACGTCCGCATTTCGGGCGATGAGTACACCGATGGCGGCCTGACCCTCAACGACATGATCTACGTCTCGCGTCGCCTGGAGAAGGCCGGCGTCGACATGATTCACGTGTCGGGCGGCACCACCATCAAGCGCGGCTCCGCCATTCCCGCTGCCGGCACGCAGCAGGCCTCGCACGCCGCCTGCTCGCGTGAGATTAAAAAGCACGTCAACATTCCCGTTGCCACGGTCGGCCGCATTAACGAGGCTTGGATCGCCGAGGAGCTGATCGAGGACGGCGCTGCCGACATCTGCATGATGGGCCGCGCCAACCTGTGCGATGCCGAGTTCTGCAATAAGGCGGCCGCCGGCAACGCCGACGAGATCCGTCCCTGCATCGGTTGTCTGCGCTGCCTGAACGGCATCATGTTTGGCAAGCGCATCTCCTGCACCGTCAACCCCGATGTTGAGCGCGACGAGGCCGGCTACGAGCCTGCCGCCGAGGCCAAGAACGTACTGGTTGTGGGCGCCGGTCCCGCGGGCATGGAGGCGGCGTTCATTGCCGCCAAGCGCGGTCACAACGTGGTGCTCGTGGATAAGCAGGACGAGCCGGGCGGCGAGATGCGCATTGCTGCCGTTCCGCCGGCAAAGCAGGAACTCACCCGCGTGATCAAGTATCAGTACCGTCGCCTGGCCGAGGTCGGCGTGAAGTGCGTATTTGGCACCGAGCTTACTGCCGAGGACATTCAGCGCGACTACGCCGGCTACGAGGTCGTCCTGGCTTATGGCGCCGAGCCCATCGCTCCGGCCTTTATGCAGGGCTTTAAGCAGGTTATGACGGCTGACGACCTGCTGGGTGGCAAGGCTTTCCCGGGCAAGAAGATTGTCATCGTCGGCGGCGGCACCGTCGGTTGCGAGACGGCCGACTACCTGGCCCCGCTGGTCAACGACCTGTCGCCGGCCAATCGCGATGTCACCGTTATCGAGATGACCAAGACGCTCGCTGCCAACGAGGGCGGTGCCGGTCGCGCGGTGCTCATCACGCGCATGCTCTCCAAGGGCGTCCACGTGCTGACCGAGGCCAAGGTGACCGAGATCACAGAGGACACCATCAGTTACGAAAAGGACGGCGAGGTCCACACCATCACCGGTGCCGATACGCTGGTGCTTGCCATGGGCTATCGTCCCAATACCAAGCTGGCCGACGACCTTGCCGCTGCCGGTGTTGCCACCCACGTGCTGGGCGACGCCAACAAGTGCGGCAACATTCGCGACGCCATCGGCGATGGCTATAAGGTTGCCTGCGAGCTCTAGTCAACTCCTTGATGCATGGGGGACCTGTCTCCGCGGCGTCAGTCGGGAAATAGCAAAAAGCGACGGCCGTCCCGTACGTGGGACGGCCGTCGCTTGCGTTAGTTGCAATAGGTCGTGCGATTAGAGCCCCAGGAGCTCCTTGACCTTGGCGATGATGGCCTCGTCGGTGGCGTTGGCAAAGAAGTACTCCTGGAAGTGCTCGCCGGCAAGTGCGCCCTTCACCAGGTCCTGATCGATCTCGCCCAGGACGTCGACGAGCGGACGCATGGTCACAGCGCGCACGCCGTCGAGGATCTTCTTGTTGCGCTGCTCGGGCTCAACGCGCTCGGCAGGATAGCCGTTGCCCGAACCAAAGCCAAAGAGCTTCTCGAAGGTGTACTCGAGGTTGAGCTCCTGGCCCCAGCCGTTCTTGAGGGCGAAGGGCATGGCAACGGCGTTGCCATCGTTGACCTGGGCAAAGGTGTAGGCGTCGAGCGGGTCGGCGACGTGGCCGCACAGCACGCCGGGGAAGGAGTTGCAGGCGAGCATGGCGCCCTCGCCGGTGCCGCAGCCGGTCACGACGTAGTCGGCAGCGCCGGAGTTGAGCAGCACGGCGGCCAAGATGCCGTTCTGCACGTAGGTGAGGGGCTTAGAATCGGCGTCGGCATACATGCCATAGTTAAAGACAGTGTGGCCCATGGGCTCGACGACCTTCTTAAGGGCAGCCTCGATCATGGGGTTCTTGGAGTTCTGGGAGTTCTCATTGATCAGAGCGATCTTCATTGCGAATTACCTTTCTATTTCTAACTTGCGGTGAAATACGGGCTGTTTTGCCTGATAGAAGCCAAAACCAATCCTTATCTCACCGCAACTCAAATGAAAAACGAGTGGATGAAACCTGATGTGGGCAGTTGCGGCGACGCTTATTGAGGCTGCTTTCCAATGTATGCGAGGATTCCGCCGTCGACATAGAGGATGTGGCCGTTAACGAAGTTCGACGCGTCGGAAGCCAGGAACACGGCGGGGCCCTTCAGATCCTCGGGCGTGCCCCAACGGGCGGCCGGCGTCTTGGCAATGATGAACTGGTCAAACGGGTGGCGGCTGCCGTCGGGCTGCGTCTCGCGCAGGGGTGCGGTTTGCGGCGTGGCGATGTAGCCGGGTCCAATGCCGTTGCACTGGATATTGGCCTCGCCAAACTCCGAGCAGATGTTCTTGGTGAGCATCTTCAGGCCGCCCTTGGCGGCGGCATAGCCGGCGATGGTCTCGCGACCCAGCTCGCTCATCATCGAGCAGATGTTGATGATCTTGCCGTGGCCCTTGGCGATCATGCCGGGCAGGCAGGCCTTGGACACGATAAACGGTGCGTTGAGGTCAATATCGACGACGCGGCGGAAGTCCTCGGCGCTCATGTCGAGCATCGGGGTACGCTGGATGACGCCAGCGTTGTTGACCAGGATATCGGGCGTGGTGCCAAAGTCGGCCTCAATCTTGGCGATGAGCTCGGCGACGACGGCCTCGTCGGTGACATCGGCGACATAGCCGTGAGCGTCAAAGCCCAGCTCGCGGTAGTGCTTCTCGGCTTCGGCGACTTTGTCGGCGTGGCGGGCGTTAAACGCAATCTTGGCGCCGGCCTCTCCGAGCGCCTCGGCGATGGCCATGCCGATGCCATAGGTGGCGCCGGTTACGAGCGCGACCTTGCCATCCAGGCGGAAGCTGTCCATAAGATCAGACATAGCGATCCTTTCAAAAGAAACGTTCATCTATATAAGTCTTGCTTTTCATACAAGGTCAGTATAGGAGAAAAGGAGGATTTAAAAATCAGATTCTCTTAAAATCAGGTGAACGTTCACTTTTAAAAGGTAAACGGTGATCTCGCCCTTGCCGCGCGGACGTTTATTCGCTCTGTGCCTGCGCGCCCTCTGCGATCATATTGCGGTTATACACCAGGTGCAGATACATCGCGTCGTGCGCTGCGGTGGGATTGCGCGCGGCGATGGCGTCGGCCACGCCACGGTGGGTGCGGATGGTCTCCTCAACCAGCTTTTTGCCGGTCACGTCGATAAAGAGGGGGACGGATGCCTTGAGCACGCCCATCAGGCGGGGAACGACGAGGTTTCCGGAGCTCTCGGCAATGGCATTGTGGAACGCGGTGTCGGCGGCGGAGTAATCCTCACCGGCCTCGGCCAGGCGCTCGGATTCGTCGCAGAGCTCTTTGATACAGACGACCTGGTCGTTGGTTGCGTGCTCGGCCGCCATGCGTGCCATCTGCGGCTCGATCATAAAGCGCACCTCGAGTAGGTCGCGCGCCAGACGCTGCTTGTCGTCGATAAAGGTAAAGCCCAGCGGGTCGTCGGCAACGCCGGGGTTTGACGCCACATAGGTGCCCGAACCTTGCTTAATGCGCACGATGTTGCGCGACTGCAGCAACTTCATGGCCTCGCGCACGGTGCTCCTGCCGGCGCCCAAGCGCTCGACCAGCACGGTTTCCTTAGGCAGGCGATCGCCTTGCTCAAGATGTTCATCCAGAATCAATTGAATGATTTTCTCCGATATTTGCTCGGGGAGTCCCGATTCGGCGCGGGCCATAGCTATACCTTTCATTACAAAATTCATCTGAGCTATTTTAGCGCACCACGGATGCGATATTGGCCGCTGGATTTGAGTCGGGCGGCTTAGATATACCGTTCGCAGCGCAAATACGACCGTTTACCAAATACATCAGATGTATTTCGAACAGATTTTAAAATGAAACATCAGATCTTTCCAAAACACGCTATAGTCATCAGACGAATTCAAAAGGCCTGATGAATTGGAGGAAAGATGTCAGACCCAACGTTTATGGCAGACCCCACCAGGCTGGTCATCGCTGCCATCGTGTGGGCATCGCGCTGCTGCTTGCGCTCATCATCAAGTTCAAGCTGCATCCCGTGCTTTCGATGATGGTCTCGGCGCTCGCGATCGGCATCGGCGCCGGTATGCCGCTCGACCTGGTGGCGGACACTGTCACCAAGGGCGTGGGCACCACGCTGCAAAACATCGCTCTGCTCATCGGCCTTGGTTCGATGTTTGGCCAGATTCTTGAAGAGAGCGGCGGCGCCAAGAAGATTGCCCAAACCTTCATCGATACCTTTGGGCAGGGTCACTCCAGCTGGGCGCTGGGCATTACCGGTCTGGTCATCGGCACTACGGTGTTCTTTGAGGCCGGCGTGGTCGTTTTGATTCCGCTTGCGTTTAGCGTGGCATCGCAGACCAAAAAGTCGACGCTCTACTACGGCATCGCGCTGCTCGCGGGACTTGCCGCTGGCTATGCGTTTGTGCCGCCATCTGCCGGGTCGGTTCTGGTCGCCGGCACGCTCAGTGTCGACCTGGGCACCATGATCCTCGTCGGTATCCCCACCGCCTTCATCGCCATGGCGATTGCCGGCGTCATCTGGGGCCGCAACGTGGGCGGTCGCATTTTTACCGATGTTCCGGAGCACTTTACTTCTGCCGAGGGTGCGAGCGACGAAAAGGAGCTTCCCTCCTTTGGCATGGTGCTTGCCATCGTGCTCACGCCGCTTTGTCTGATTTTGCTGGGCACGTTGTCCTCTTATATCCCCATGCCCGCTGAGCTCGCCTCGATTCTCGCCTTCCTGGGCAAGCCGTTCGTCGCTTTGACGCTCGCCACGCTCGTCGCGATGTATCTGCTGGGCGCGCGCCGAGGCTACTCCGGCGCCGAGCTCAAGGCTCTGCTCGACCGCTCTCTTAAGCCCGTCGGCATGATCTTGCTGGTCATTGCCTGCGGCGGTGTGATCCGCCGGATGCTGCAGGACTGCGGCCTGGGCCAGGTTATTGGGCCCATGCTCGAGGCTTCACCGCCGCCTTTGGTGGTCGTTGCCTTTTTGATTGCCGTCATGGTGCGTGCCTCGGTTGGTAGCTCCATCGTCGCCATGACCATGGCATCGGGCATTATGGCCGCCATGCCCGCGGTTGCCGGAGCCTCAGTGCTCATGCGCGCCGCTATCTGTCTTGCCATCTGCGGCGGTGCCACGGCCCTCTCGCACGTCAACGATGCCGGTTTTTGGATGTGCTCCTCGTTCCTCGAGATTGACGAGAAGACCACCCTCAAGTCCTGGACCGTTATGGAGACGCTCATCGGCCTTTCGGGTCTTGCCTGCGCCCTGGTGATTTCGTTCTTCGCCTAGTTCGCGTAGCTAAGCATCTTTCGCCGAGTGCATCGCTCGGTACCCATTTACACCTGATTCATTAACCAACGATTGGTACAACCGTTCAAATCAAAAGAGGAGAGCATCATGGACGAGAAGACCAAGGCACAGATTCAGCAGGAGGCAGCCGACCTGGTTGCCAAGCTGCAGCCGCGTTCCGGCAAGTTTCGCACCATCAGCCCCGAGATGGACCCGCTGCGTCTGGGCTCCGGTTGGACGATCGAGGATCTGGACAAGCCGCAGGTCATCATCGAGTCGACATTCGGTGATTCGCACCCGGGTTCTGCCGGCCTGTTCGAGCTGGTCGAGGAGGTCCGTGCCGGCGTTGCCGAGGCCGGTGGCCATGGCGCCCGTTACTTCTGCACCGATATCTGCGACGGCGAGGCCCAGGGCCACGACGGCATCAACTACTCGCTGCCCAGCCGCGACATGATCGCTAACATGATCGAGATTCATGCCAAGGCCACCCCGTTCGACGCCGGCGTCTTTGTCGCCAGCTGCGATAAGGGCCTGCCTGCGAACCTCATGGCCATGGGCCGCATCAACATCCCCTCCATCGTCGTTACCGGCGGTGTCATGGATGCCGGCCCCGATCTGTTGACCCTGGAGCAGCTCGGGGCGATTTCTGCCCGCTACGAGCGCAGCGAGATCTCCCGCGAGGAGCTTGAGTTTGCCAAGCACAACGCATGCCCCAGCTGCGGCGCCTGCTCGTTTATGGGCACCGCGTCGACCATGCAGGTTACCGCCGAGGCCCTGGGCCTTATGCTCCCCGGTACCGCCCTGCTGCCCGCAACTAGCTCCGACCTGCGCGAGTTTGCCCGCGAGGCCGGCCGTCAGTCCGTGTGGCTCTCCGAGCACAACCTGTGCCCGCGCGACATCGTGACCAAGGAGTCCTTCGAGAACCTCATCATGGTCCACGGCGCCATCTCCGGTTCCACCAACTCGCTGCTGCATATCCCCGCGATTGCCCGCGAGTTTGGCATCGAGATGTCCGCTGACGACTTCGATCGTCTGCACCGTGGCGCCCACTACCTGCTCAACGTTCGTCCCGCAGGTGAGTGGCCGGCGCAGTTCTTCTACTATGCGGGCGGCGTGCCGCGCATCATGGAGGAGATCAAGTCGATGCTCCACCTCGATGTCATGACCGTCACCGGCAAGACCCTCGGCGAAAACCTCGAGGACCTTAAGAACAACGGCTACTACGAGAAGTGTGGCCGCTACTTGGAGAAGTGGAACCTTAGGCGCGAGGACATCATTCGCCCGTTTGACCAGGCTTTTGGTACCGACGGCTCCATCGCCATCCTCCACGGCAACCTTGCCCCCGAGGGCGCCGTCGTCAAGCACACGGTTGTTCCGCGCGAGATGTTCCAGGCCACGCTTAAGGCACGTCCGTTCGACTGCGAGGAGGACGCTATCCACGCCGTCCTGACGCACGAGGTCAAGCCCGGCGACGCCGTCATCATTCGTTATGAGGGCCCCAAGGGCTCCGGCATGCCCGAGATGTTCTACACCACCGAGGCTATCGCCAGCGACCCCGAGCTGGGCGCGAGCATTGCCCTGATCACTGACGGCCGCTTCTCTGGCGCCTCCAAGGGTCCGGCTATCGGTCACGTTTCGCCCGAGGCTGCCGTGGGCGGCCCGATTGCCCTGATCGAGGAGGGTGACCTTATCCGGATCAACATCCCCGAGCGCTCGCTGTCCATCGTGGGCATCGCCGGCAAGGAGATGGAGCCGGCTGAGGTCGACGCCGTCCTGGCCGAGCGCCGAGCCGCTTGGAAGCCCAAGGCTAATCGCTATACCTCCGGCACGCTCAAGTTCTTTACCGAGCATGCAGTTTCCGCCATTCAGGGTGGCTACATGGAGTAGCGCCCATGCGCATCAAATATCTCCTCTCATAGATGCGCGGCACAAAGAGCCTCGAGTTCATACGAGCTCGGGGTTCTTTTCGTCTGGATTGCAGACGTATCGTCGGACGAAAGCACGTTGCGTCTAGGGAAAAAACGTACGAAAGCGCAATTTACGTCTTAATTCCGTACGCAAATCAAGACGAAAACCGTTTACGTCTGCCTTAAATCCGTACGAAAACGGTTTTCGTCTTGCAGGGCAGTTGTCGTTTCTACAGTTCAACTTCCAGTTCGGCTTTGTGTTCGCAGAGGTAGTCGCGCATGTAGGGGATGGCAAATGAGACCTTGCCGTACGAAGGAGCCTCGATAATCGATTCTCTTAACAGGCGGCTGCGGACGGAGCTCACCTGTTGAGGCGTTTTGTTTAGGGCATCGGCAACCATGCTGGTCGAGCTCGTCTGCCCCAAAGACGCCATGCTCAGCAGATAAGCGATGCACGTGGGCGGAATGCGCTGCAGCGCGGGCTCAATCACCATGGCGCAGAAGCGTTCGCGTGCCGTTGCAATGCCACGTTCGGCTTCTTCTTCTCCAATAATCGCTGTATGTGCGCGTCTTGCCAACTGCCATGCGTAGTATCCAACGAGTTGGATCATGAAAGGATAGCCTTGCGTTGCCTCGGCAAGTTGGCCGGCAATACCTGGCTGCAACTCCATGCCAGACGCTTCAATGGTTTCCTCGAGGGAGTACGACACTTCGGTTACTGCCACAGCCTTCAGGTCAAAGGGGAGGGCACGGCGCAAAAACGCAAGTGTCTTTCCGTTGATGATGCTTTCAATCATCGAAGGCAGCCCCGCAAAAACAAAGGCGATATCAAGGTCTTCGCCGATAACCTGCTGAATCGCAATGGAGAGCGTTCGGATCTCATCGAGCTCTGCGTCTTGAACCTCGTCGAGAGTGATGAGCAGGCCGTTTCCATTCTTGGATATTGTCTGTCTCAAAGCGTCGCGTAGCGATGGGCCGATTCGCTCAATGTCTATGCTGCCGATGGATATGCCAGCTACGGTGGGCTCAAATCTGGCGTGTTTGGCCTGGAATTTGGGCTGCAGCTGTTCGAGAATGCGCTGGCAAAGTCCCTCGGTTGCGACCTCTTTTATGACCGTCCAGCCACGGCTTTGCGCCAAACGTGAGCACTCGTCAAGGAGGACCGTCTTGCCCGTTCCACGGACGCCGGCTATGCGCATTAGGCGCCCAGGGGCACCAGGCCCGTTGGTGAGGCCCTCATTGAATTCTTCGAGCACATCTTCGCGGCCGATAATCGTGGGAGGTGTTTTACCTGCTGTGGGCTTAAAAGGGTTTGTTTGCATGTGAGCCACCTTTGCTCAAGATATAGCAAGATATAGCAAAGTATAGCAAGATATAGCAAAGTATAGTGAGATATAGCAACGTATAGCGCTGTTTGCGGGTTCTTACGGTGGTGCTATTTCCCGAATGCCGCGCGCACAAAGCGCTGGGCGAACAGCTTATTAGCGATGTTGATGATATGGCCCAAGAACAGCGCCGAGATGGCGGTGGTCACGCCAAAGCCGCCCAGGTTGTGCATGAGCGCGAGCGACAGAACGAGAGACACGGCGACATGCGAGCAGTCGAACACGACTTTTACGTCGCCAAAGCGGCGTTTAATCTTTTCGGCAATGACCTGCACCAGGCCGTCGGGCGCGTTGGGGACAACGCCCATGTTGACGACGAGACTTACGCCAAATGCAGTGACAGCGAGGGAGAGCAGCATGGTCTCAACCTGTATGGGGAGTGCTGCGGGATGCAGCGGGTTGACCGCCATGAAGAAGTCGGTGAAGCCGCCGATGAGCGTTGAGAAGCACAGCTCGAGCAGGATGCGCGGCTGGAACTCGCGTCGCAAGATAGTGAATTGTGCCACGATGTAGGCGACATAGGTAGCAGTGATCCAAAAGCCGAGCGTCTTGCCCGTGAGCATGGATAGGGTTGTGGCAAAGCACGTGAGCGCGGCGACACCCAGGCCGGATGCCGTCTGGAGACTCATGCCGAGCGCCAGTACTGCAACGCCCGCCAGATACATCAGCATCCTGATGACGGTATGGAACCAATCGATCTTCTCGCCATTCATGATGATGAGCGGTCGCATGTTGCTACCCGTCCTTTCGGTTGTGTGAAAAAACTGACCCGGACCGGCAAAAGAGGGTTATCGGAGGCACTGCTGTTAAAGCAGAAAAGCCGGCCCCACGGTCAGTTGTCTAGGAAGTGTCTCGCTGTGCCGGAATGGGACTGAAGAGCCAGCGAGACGGGAGGAAAGCAAATGACATTGCGTGGGCGATAAGATGCCAAGATGGTAGGGTGCGTCTTAGCATCTTATCGCCCACGCTCAACGAAATCGATTTCGTTTGAGCCTTAGTATACGCACGGGATTCTATTTGCAAAGAGAAAAACAATAAAAAGTGAACGTTCACCTAATCGTAACAACTCGTTGGCTGTAGTTACGGTGGAATAGTTCCTGTTTTTGCTGCTGAAGGCCTTGAACAGGAACTATTCCACCGCAACTTATGAGGGGGCGGGGGATGCGATAGTATTGCATGGTGGTATTCGATTAACCGAGGGTTTATCCGAGGGCTTTATGGAACAACACCAGCATTATCAGAGCCTGCAAGATCAGGCATACAACGCATTACGCTCCAAGATCATCTACGCCGAGCTCAAGCCCGGCACACGTCTTTCGGCGATTGGTCTGGAAAAAGAGACGGGAATCGGGCGCACGCCCATTCGCGAGTCCTTTGTGCGCCTGCGTGAGCAGGAGCTGGTGGAAACGCGTCCCAAAAGCGGCACCTATGTCTCGAAAATCAGCATGGAGCGTGCCGAGAACGCCTGTTTCTTGCGTGAGAAACTCGAGAGAAGCGTGCTCATTAAATGCTGCTCTGCCGCCACACCCGAGCAGAAGTGTCGGCTCGAGCAGATTCTTGCCGAGTCCGAGTCGCTCGACCATAGCGAAACGCGTCGTTTCTTTGACCTGGACAACCTGTTCCATGAGACGTGTTTTGAGATTGCCGGTCGTCACATGTTGTGGGATTGGATGAAGAGCATCAACACGCATTTTGAGCGATACAACTGGTTGCGTATGGTGTCGCAGGATTTGGATTGGGAGCCGATTCGTCGGCAGCATCGCCGGATTCTCGAGGCCATTAAGAGGGGCGATACCGACACGGCGAGCTATCTGGCAGAGACGCACCTGCACCTGATGCCCGAGGAACAGGGCCCGGTTATCGCCTTACATCCCGACTATTTTGAGCCGTCTGAAGACTCGGCTATCTAGCCCATCATCGCATCTGCTCGAGACGCAAAAAGTGCGTTGCTTGGACGGGCATGTGGGCAGGCCTGTTGGTGCGCCTGATATTGGTGTGCCCGGGAAACTCTGACGAAACAATCGTGTGAGAAAGTAAAATGTCTAACGTATCGATTCGGCAACTTTGCTGTGTGCGTGAAGGGATGCCCCATGAATCAGCAGCAGAATATCGACTTCGTGCTTCGAACCGTCGAGCAGCGTGACATCCGTTTTGTGCGTCTGTGGTTCGTCGACGTGTTGGGTCGTCTTAAGAGCTTTGCCATCAGCCCCGAGGACCTTGAGGTCGCCTTCGAAGAGGGCGTGGGTTTTGACGGCTCTGCTATCGAGGGCTTTGCCACGCCCGAAGAGGCCGACATGCTGGCCTTCCCCGATCCGTCTACGTTCCAGGTTCTTCCTTGGCGTCCGAGCGACAACGGCGTTGCGCGTGTGTTCTGCGACATCTGCACACCCGATCGTAAGCCTTTTGCGGGCGACCCCCGCGAATGTCTGCGCGCTATGTTCTATCGTGCCGAAGAGGCCGGCTTTATCATGAACGTGGGCGCCGAACTGGAGTATTACTACTTTAAGAACGACCAGGTCCCCGAGCCCCTGGACAACGTGGGCTACTTTGACCTTTCCGAGTCCGATTCTGCTCGCGACCTGCGCCGCAACACCGTGCTCACGCTCGAGAAGATGAGCGTCCCGGTGGAGTATACGTTCCACTCTGCTGGCCCCTCCCAGCATGGCATCTCGCTGCGCCACGCCGAGGCCCTCACGATGTCCGATGCCATTACCACCGCGAAGCACATCATTCGCTTGGAGGCATTTGAGGCTGGGTGCCACGCTGCATTTATGCCCAAGCCTCTCTCGAAGGCTCCCTCGTCTGCGATGTTTTTGCACCAATCCCTCTTTGACCGTGAGGGCAATAACGTGTTCTATGGCGATGACGACCCGGTCTACCATCTGTCCGATACGGCCAAGCATTACATGGCGGGCATCCTGGCGCATGCACGCGAGATCTCGGCTATCACCAACCCCACGGTGAACTCCTACAAGCGTCTTACCACGGGCGAGGGCACGACGCCCGAGTACGCCATGTGGGGTCTGCGCAACCGCTCCGCAATGATTCGCATTCCCATCTACAAGCCGGGCAAGCAGCTTTCCACCCGTATCGAGCTGCGCAGCCCCGATCCCATGGCCAACCCCTATCTGGTGAACGCCGTAACGCTGGCGGCTGGTCTTGACGGCATCGAGCGCAAGCTCGAGCTTCCGGCGGAGACCACCGCGGCTGCCTTGCGCATGTCCGAGCGCGAGCTCGAGCAGGCGGGTTACACGCAGCTTCCGCGCAATCTGGAAGAGGC
>CAJMAZ010000011.1:0-48391 GCA_905211535.1 uncultured Collinsella sp.
GTCGATATGGTCCAATGGTCGCGTAACGAAAGGAGTGGTCAGGTTGTTCAAAGCGGTAAAACCCGTGGTACAGGTCGCTTTGTTGATCGTCGGAATTGCCATGGTGTGCTTTGGCGTTATGCGTGGCGAGGCGGATGCCGTGCTGGCCAAAGCGATTAGGCTGTGCTTGGAGTGTATCGGAATTGGATAAAAGAGAAAACACTGCGTCGCATGTTTTGGCTCGATTTCGCGGATTCATTCAGGCGGCGGCGACGCTCGTCACCAACATTCACCTGCCAAACTTTGCCAAAGGCGGCATCTATCAGGGCGCGGGAAAAACAGTCTGCGTACCTGGACTTAATTGCTATTCGTGCCCCGCGGCATCGGGTGCGTGCCCCATCGGGTCGTTCCAGTCGGTGGTAGGTTCATCCAAGTTCAACTTTTCTTACTACGTCACCGGTACGCTCATTTTGCTCGGCGTGCTGCTGGGACGCTTTGTATGCGGCTTTCTGTGCCCGTTTGGCTGGCTACAAGAGCTGCTGCACAAGATTCCCGGCAAAAAGTTCTCCACGAAAAAGCTCAAGCCGCTCACGTACATCAAGTACGTCGTGTTGCTGTTTGCCGTGGTGCTGCTGCCCGTCTTGGTGGTTAACGACGTGGGCATGGGCGACCCGTTCTTTTGTAAGTACATCTGTCCACAGGGTGTGCTCGAGGGCGCCATTCCGCTGGCCATTGCCAATGCCGGCATTCGATCTGCGCTGGGGCAGCTCTTTACCTGGAAACTTGTCGTTCTCATTGCCGTGGTAGTGCTGAGCGTTTTGTTCTATCGCCCCTTCTGCAAATGGATTTGCCCGCTCGGCGCATTCTATGCGCTCATGAACAAGGTGTCCTTACTGGGGATACGGGTCGACGCGTGCAAATGCGTCTCGTGCGGCAAGTGCTCAAAGGTTTGTCAGATGGACGTTGATGTGGTCCGCGCGCCCAATCATGCCGAATGTATCCGGTGCGGAAAGTGCATCGGGGCCTGTCCCGTCGATGCCATCAGCTATCGCTATGGCCTGGATGTGTCGGCGGAAAAGATTCCCTTGACCGCCGAAAAAAAGTAAACAAGCTTCGACAAAACGGAGGAATGACCATGAAGCTTTCTAAGATTGCGGCCCTGTTTATGGTGCCGGTATTGGCCTTGTGCCTTGTGGCATGTTCGGCGCCCGGTGGCAATGCGAGCGAATCTGCGAGCTCCGATCCTAAGATCGCAGAACTCACCGCGCGGAAGCCGACCAATGCCGACGAGGCCGCCGAGCTGTATGCGAAGCTCATGAAAAAGGAGAACGATATCCTTTCGAGTGATAACGCGCTGTGGGAAAAGGTATTCAATGCGGCAAATAAAGAATCGGCAATGATTGAGGACGGTAGCAATTACGGCGATTTCCTGCTCAAGACCATCGACGGTGCCAAGGATGAGTTCACGGCGGATGAGCTCAAGACGCTCAAAGCCGGTGCACAGCAGATCAAGGAGATCGAGGACAAGCTCGAGAGCTTGGAGAAGGAGTTCCCCGGCTGTGGAAGCACGCCGAGCGAAGGCGAGAGCGTCGACGCTTCGGCCGCTGGCATGACGGCTGGTGCCAATGCTTCGAGCGAGGCGACGAAGTTCCCCAGCTTTACGGGCAAGGACCTGGATGGCAACGACGTGAACAGCGACGAGCTGTTCTCTAAGAACAAGGTCACCGTCATGAACTTCTGGTTCACCACTTGCAAGCCGTGCGTGGGCGAGTTGGGCGATCTTGAGAAGCTGAATCAGGAGCTTGCCGAGAAGGGCGGCCAGGTCGTGGGCGTCAATTCCTTTACGCTCGATGGCAACAAGGGCGAGATCGCAGATGCCAAGGACGTGCTGAGCAAGAAGGGCGTGACATATAAGAACATCTGGTTCAAGTCGGATAGCGAGGCCGGTAAGTTTACGTCAAATTTGTTCTCGTTCCCGACAACGTATGTCATCGATCAGAACGGCAACATCGTAGGGGATCCAATCGTGGGAGCCATTAGCTCCGCCGAGCAGCGCGCAGCACTCGACAAGCTTATCGACCAGGCGATTGCGAATAGCGAGCAGTAAAAAACGCGTAAAGCATGGCGAGGATCGTGCGCCGCTGTGCGGAGTAGTCCGCTGCCTTTCAAGATAATCTCCACCATATAGAGGTCCCGCTCGGGGCCTCTTCTTTTAGGCGCCGTCCCGTTCGCTTTTTGGCGGGCTTCGTTACATTCCTCACTGGCGCCGGCAAAAAATGGGGATAGAGTAGGACAAACGCGTCGAATACGAACGGCGGGGGAGAGCGGGCAAGTGCGCCCGCGTGGGAGAGGTTGCCGTCCATGCTGGAGCTCAAAGGTATTTGCAAAAGATACGTTACGCAGTCGTTTACGCAGGTGGCGCTCGACAGCGTAAGCCTGTCTTTTCGCGATAACGAGTTCGTGGCCATTCTGGGTCCCTCGGGCTCGGGCAAAACTACGATGCTCAACGTTATCGGTGGGCTCGATCATTTCGATTCTGGCGACCTGCTGATCGACGGTATTTCGACCAAAGACTTTCACGATCGCGATTGGGATGCCTACCGCAACAACCGCATCGGCTTTGTGTTCCAAAGCTATAACCTCATTCCGCATCAGACCATTTTGGAAAACGTGGAGCTGGCGCTCACGCTCACGGGCGTGGGGCATGCCGAGCGCCGCCAGCGTGCGCGCGAGGCGTTGGAGAAAGTCGGCCTGGGCGAGCACATGAACAAGCGCCCGAGCCAGCTATCGGGCGGACAGATGCAGCGCGTGGCCATCGCCCGTGCCCTGATCAACGATCCCGAGATTGTGCTGGCCGACGAGCCGACCGGCGCCTTGGATTCCATAACGTCCGTGCAGGTCATGGACTTGCTCAAGGAAGTTGCACGCGACCGTCTGGTTATTATGGTCACGCACAATCCCGAGCTGGCGTACCAATACGCCACGCGCATCGTCAACCTGGCGGACGGCAAGATCACCGACGATTCCGATCCTTTCGATGTCGCTGACGCCACGCGCCGCGAGGCAAAGCCTACGCGCAAAACCTCGATGAGCTTTGTGACGGCGCTGGGGCTTTCTGCCCGCAACCTCATGACCAAAAAAGGCCGCACGGCCATGACTGCCTTTGCGGGCTCGATTGGCATTATCGGTATCGCGGCGATTCTGGCGCTGTCCAACGGCGTAAACGGCTACATCAAAAAGGTCGAGGAGGATACGCTCTCGAGCTACCCGCTCACCATTTCCAAGCAGGATTACGACCTGTCGTCCATGATGGGCGGTCAGGGGGCCACGGGCGACGATACGTCCAAGAGCGAGGATTCGTCCGACGACAGTGCCGGCGGCAAGGCTCAGGGAACCGATAAGATTCCCGTGGTTACGGCCGTAAAGGATATGTTCGCGAGCGTTAAGTCTAACGACATGAAGAGCTTTAAGGCATGGCTCGATGCCGGTGGCGACGGCATCGATAAAGAGGTCAACGCCATTCAGTACGGCTACGGTGTATCGCCGGTTGTCTATCGTGCCGGCAAGGGCGATGAGAAGCCTGTCCGGCTGGTGCCCAACGCCATGACCGAGGCCATGAGCGGAGGCGCGAGCTCGGCGGCAACGGTGAGCATGGAATCCATGGGAACCTCGGTCTTTAACGAGATGATTGACGACCAGAGCCTGCTCGACAGCCAGTACGATGTCGTCGCCGGTCATTGGCCCACGTCTGCTAACGAAGCCGTAATGGTGCTTTCGAGCCGTGGAACGGTGGGCGACTACACGCTCTACAGCATCGGCGCGCTGGATATCAACGAGCTCAACGACCTGGTTAACAGCGCCATGACGGCTGACGGTAAGATCGAAACGCCCGAGACCGGCGCCGACTTTACCTACGACGATGCGCTGTCCACGACGTTTAAGGTGCTGTCGCCGGCCGATGCCTATCGCAAAAACGAAGAGACCGGCATGTGGACCGACATGTCTGACGACGCCGACTTTATGGCTGCCAAGGTTGCCGACGGTATTGACGTGCACATTGTGGGCGTGGTGCGACCTAACGAGACGGCCAATGCGAGTGCGTTGTCTCCGGGCATTGCCTATACGCATGCACTGACTCGCCAGCTTATGGAGCGCGCTGCCGATTCGCAGATTGTGCAGGAGCAACTCGCCCACCCCGAGACGGATGTCTTTACGGGCAAAACCTTCGACGAACTGCAAGGCGAGGCCAAGCAAGGCATGGATCTGGGCAGCATGTTCAGTGTGGACGAGGCGGCGCTCAAGAGCGCGTTCTCGTTCGATACGTCTGCACTTTCGGGTGCGGCCGGCGGTATGGACCTGTCGGGTCTTGACTTGTCCGGGCTGGACATTGACCTTTCGGGCGTTGGCAAGGACATCGACTTCAGCGACATCATGGCAAAAGCGCCAACCCCAGATTTCTCGGGTATCTTTGACGGTCTGGAACTCACGCCCGAGCAAATGCAGCAGGTGGGAACGCTAGCCAACCAGCTGTTTGAGGGCTTTTTGCAGTCTGATCAGTTTAAGGCGCTGTCGCCCGAAGATCTTAAGGACGCGTCAAAGCTCTCTGCCGCATTCTCGACGTATCTTGAGAATGATGACACAGCTCAGCAAATCCTGGCCCAGCTCAAAGCGCTCGGCGGCGATGCCCTGGCCGAGCGTCTGCAGCAGGCGATGACCGACTATGTGCAAAAGCAGCTGGCTCCGTATCTGCAGCAGGCTATGGATCAGGTGATGAAGGCAATCAGCGAGCAGATAGTGTCAACGGTATCATCCCAACTCAAGGCGGGCGCGGCAGGGCTTATGGACCAGGTGGCGACGCAGATGTCTTCGAGTTTTGCTAACCTGGCGAGCGCCATGCGCGTGGATGCGAGTGCCTTTGCTCATGCCATCCACTTCAACATGGGCGCCGAGGACCTGAGCTCGCTCATGATGAGCTATGCGAAGGCGTCGAAGCTCACCTACGACAACAATCTGACCACGTTGGGCTATGCGGACGAGGCAGACCCCATCTCAGTCAAGATTTTCCCGCGTGACTTTGAGGCCAAGGAGCGCGTGCTCGATCACATCGACGCGTACAACAAGCAGGTCAAAGCCTCTGGCCACGATGAACAGGCAATCTCATACACCGACTACATGGGCATCATCATGGGTTCGGTGACCGACATCGTGAACACCATCAGCTTGGTGCTCATCGCATTCGTGAGTATCAGCCTGGTGGTGAGCTCCATCATGATCGGCATCATCACCTACATCAGCGTGCTGGAACGCAAAAAGGAGATTGGCATCCTGCGCGCGATCGGCGCGTCGAAGCGCAACGTGGCCAACGTATTCAATGCCGAGACATGTATCGAGGGCCTCATTGCCGGCGTCTTTGCTATTGTCGTCGTGGTGGCCGTGAGCTTTCCGGTTAATGCCTGGGCGCTTGCTGCCAAACAGGTGCCCAATTTGATGAGCCTGCCCGTGCAGGATGCGCTGGTGCTCATTGCAATTTCGGTGCTGCTGACGGTTGTCGCTGGCCTGCTGCCGGCCCGTAGCGCATCCAAAAAGGATCCCGTGGAAGCCCTGCGCTCCGAATAATGCGACAAAAGGGTTGTTCCTTTGTCACATTGAGACCCTTGCGAAATCGGGGTCTAATACTTTTCCGAGAAGTGAACGAGTCAAAATGGACCCCCGAAGCATCGGCACTTTCGAGATGCAATTTCCTGCGGTTTTGCCATTCAAATCTTGCGGGTTTGACGTCTAGAAATGTCGATGCTTCGGAGGTCCAAATATAGCCGTTCACTTTTCGGGAAAAGTATTAAACCTCGATTTTACAAGGGCTCAATTACCGTTCGGCACGTTAAGAACTCCCTTTCCCCGCTTAATGCTTGACGAAGAGTCCCCTGGTTTATATACCTATCGGTAGGCATATAGGATGTAATGCCGATAGAAATGGAGTGACCATGGCTCTCACTGCACCTGCCGAAAAAGACCGTCCTCGCGAGAGCGGCGCATTTGCTTGGATTGTCGTTATTGCGCTCGGCTTAATGTCCGCCGGAACGACTGGCACATATAGCATTATTGCCGGCTCATTCGTTGCTCCAGTATGTGAAGACCTGGGCTTTGAGTACACCTCTTTCTCTTTCTATTTCACTGCGATTCTTCTTGGCCTTGCACTTGGACTTCCACTTTTGAGTCGTTTCATTCCAAAAGTAATAGGCAAACCGTGGCATATTTGCGTTGAACTCGTCCTTATTGCCGCCGGAGCCGCAATGGCGTTCTACACCGAAGTCTGGATGTTCATCGTCTCCGCTGCGGTGATCGGCATCTGCTTTTCGTTCACAACGGGCGTCTGCATGTCTGATGTTATTGACCAATGGTTCAGTAAATCGTCCGGTCTTGCCATCGGCCTTGCTTGGGGCGTTAATTCTCTCTGTACGCTGTTGTTGAGCCCTGTCATTACGCTGGTCATCGAGCAACAAGGCTGGCGTACGGGATACATCGTACTTGCGGTCGTTTCTGCAGCTATGATTTTACCTGCGAGTGCTTTTATCATTCGCCTTAAACCCTCTGATCGCAACATGCTTCCGTACGGAGAGACCACCTCTGAAACCCATGAGAGCCACAGCGTCGATGAGCGGGAAGATGCCCTTTCGGGCATGGCACTCCGTGATGCCACGAAAACGCCGTCTTTTATTCTCTGTGTCCTCCTGCTTTGCGTGGCGCAGCTCACCTGCTGCATGAACCAGTTGTTTCCAACCTATGCAAACGAGGTCGGTTTCAATCCCATCGTAGGAAGCTTAATGGTCTCGGCAGCTTCGTTCTCTGACATCTTCCTAAATCCCTTCGTAGGCAAAACATGTGACAAGCTCGGTGCTATTAAAGCAACGGTCGCGTGGACAGGTGTCAGCATTTTTTCATTCCTACTTCTCATCATTGGCGGAAGCAACGAGACCGTTTCCATCATTGCAGCTGGCGTAAACGATGCCATGTTCGCCATTGTTGGAACCGCAATGCCGATGCTTCTCCTCTCGCTCTTTGGATCACGCGATTTTGGAAGGATCTATTCAATCGTTTGCTCAGCGGGCTATGTCGTCGGTGCTTTTGGAATGCCGGTCATGATGAAGGTTTACGGCATGGCAGGGTCATTCCAGGGAGTATTTATCTTCTGCATTGCCTGCAACCTTATGATTGCTGCGTTTGCTATCGTTTCCGGCTTTCTCAGTAAGGCTGCTGAAAAGTAATAAGCGCCGATTGCACCGGCATAGATTGCCACGCAACAGGGGTCGACTCCAAGCCAGATTGGAGTCGACCCCTGTTTTCGTTTTAAAGGTTGCCCGCAGGCACCATGGGCGCCAACATGCGCTTCAGCTTGGCTGGTCTATTTGAACATAAGCTCGACTATTCCCGCCCAAACCGCTTTTTCATCAATATCCTCACCTTGAGCGACCGTATTGCTCGCTCCCTCCAGAACGGTATAAAGAATTTGTGCGTAGAGCATCACGTCGGCACTATCGGAAAACGCGCCAATCTCTACACCATGAAGAAGGATGTCTTTAAGCGCATCCATGGTTCGTTTGGTCGCCGTCGCTTGACGTTCCTGAACTGCAGGAATTCGATTTGCTTGGACGCTAACCTCGGCCAGCACGCGCCGGCGCTTTTCATCGCTTCGATAGCCACCTATAACTGAATTGCCGAGCTCGATAAGCGCGGCCTTGAACCCGTCCCTATCGACTATTAGCGAGTAGTCGCGCTGATAGTCGATGGTCGGAAACATGCTGTCCAAGAGCGTAGTGAAAATCTCCTCTTTAGAGCGAAAGTAGTAGTACACCGACGGCTTGGATATACCGACAAAGTCGCAAATCTTTCCGATAGACGCTTTGTCATAACCGACTTCTGCCACAAGATCGTACATTGCGTCCAATATTTTTTTTCTTGTGCTCACGCTGCATTTCTCCATTGTAAATCACTTCCGCACTACCAACATTATTAAGGATGGCAACGGAACATCAATTCGTGTCCAAACATGACCACTATATACGGTGAACGGTATGTATCAGTAGGCGAGCGGCAATTATTCAAAACTATCTACCGAACGGTAGGTATAGTAGTACTATAGCAGGTGAAACCCCGCTATTGTCGCGGCCGGACAGCATCGCGGGAAACCCGACGGAAGGACCAACCATGTACGAGAACTATCGTATGCCGGGCGAGTTCGAGAAGCGCTCCAACGTCTATGTGACATGGCTTCCCGATTACATCCGTGCAGAGGGTTACGATAACCGTCAGCCCTGCGTTGACGTGATCAAGGCTCTGCTCGAGTATGGCGACGTTACGGTCAACCTCAATTGCGGCACCCCCGGCTCCTATGAGGAGGCTTGCTCGCGCCTGAAGGAGGAGGGGGTTGATCTCGATCGCATCGAGATCACGCAGTTCGAAGACTCCAACTTCTATGTCCGCGACAACGGTCCCAGCATCATGGTCGACGACAAGGGCCATTCTTATATGGTCAACCCCGCTTGGACTTATTACGGCGTGTGGGACAAGAACTCCCCGGAGTGCCAGTCCGCACGTAAGGCAGCCGTTCACATGGCGGTTGCGCTCGGTTGCTTCGATATCGTCAATTCCGAAATGGTTTCGGAGGGCGGCGACCGCGAGTTTGACGGTCACGGCACTCTGATCGCCATCGAGGACACGGAATGCCGCAAGCGTAATCCCGAGTTCACGAAAGAGGAAGTAGAGGCCGAGTATAAGCGCATCTACAACCTCAACAAGGTTATCTGGCTTCCGCAGCCTATGCTCGAGGACGACGACTATCGACTGGGCATCCTCGACGAGAAGGAAGACGGAACTCCCATCTTTGGCATGAGCTTTGCGGCTCACATTGATGAGATGTGTCGCTTTATCACTCCGAACAAGATTCTTCTTGCCGAGGTGTCCGATGAAGAGGCAGCCTCGAGCAAGGCTGGCGCAGAGTCTCGTCGCCGCATTGAGGCGGCCTACGAGATCCTGAGCAACGAAACGGACTGGGAGGGCAAGCCCTTCGAGATCGTTCGTATGCCCACCGCCGAGCCGATTGAAGTCGTTATCGCCCCTGGCGATGAGGATTACGAGCTCTATAAGGGCTTCATCGACGAAATGGGCGGCAAGTTTATGGATGGCACTCCCTGGCCCGAGGGCCCCGTCCACTTCTACGCAGCAGCGAGCTACTGCAACTTCCTCATCTGCAATGGCGTCGTTCTTGGTCAGCGTTATTACCACGAGGGCATGAACGAAGTCGTGAAGGAGAAGGACGAGCAGGCCAAAGCCGTTCTTGAGAGCTGCTTCCCCGATCGCAAAGTCATCATGATTGACTCTCTCGCGCTTAACCTGTCCGGCGGCGGCGTGCACTGCTGGACCAAGGACGTGGCAGCCAGCTGCTAGCGAGCCTTTGAGCCTGCACTGTCTGATTTAGGCGCCACATTTACTGCTCCCCGAGGGATATCCGTGTTTCCCTCGGGGACACATTCGACATTCATCTATCACTAAATGGAAAGGGAATAGACATGAACAACAGCCTTCGTGGTCGCGACTACATCAACATCCATGATCTCTCCTCCGAGGATTTCCGCTATCTCATCGATCTTGCCTGGAACCTTAAGGCTCAGAAGAAGTCTGGTGTCGACCAGCGCTACTTCCCCGGCAAAAACGTCCTCGCCAACTTTGAGTGGGGCTCGACCCGTACTCGTTGCGCATTCGAGACCTCCTGCAACGATTTGGGCATGGGCTTCACTTATCTGACCAACTCCCACATGGGTGACTGCGAGACCGTCAAGGATGCCATGCGCGTCTTTAACGGCATGTATGATCTCATCGTCTACCGCGCACAGAAGGACGAGCAGTTCCTCTATGACGTCGCCGACCTGGTTGACATCCCGGTCATCAATGCCCTTACTCTCGGCGATCACCCGACTCAGATGCTCGCTGACGCTCTTACGATGGAAGAGCAATGGGGCGGTCTGCGTACGAGCCGCGGCAAGAAGATGGCTTTCGTTGGCAACTGCGCCGGCGCCCCGGTGTGGTATGGCCGCCTGTGCGCTATGCTCGACATGGACTTCCTCGCCATCGGCCCCGACGACCTCCGTCATCAGATGTGCAAGGAAATGATCGAAGAGGTGGAGGCCTGCTACGCCAAGTACGCTCCCAATAGGACCTTTACCATCACCTCTGACCTCGATGCCCTGGATGGCGTTGACGTTATCGTTACCGAGGAGTGGCGCTACATCAACCCCGAGTGCGGCGAAGAGGTCCTGGATCCCGACGACTACAACTCCTGGCTGGGCGATGCCGAGTCTCTGTACCCCTATCGCGTCACCAGCGAGCTGTGCAAGCGCACCAACAATCCCGACATCTTCTGCATGCATGAGCTTCCCTCTGTGCACAACGCGGATCACCGTGTTGGCAAGATGCTCCTCGACCAGTGCAAGAACGACCTTCATCGCGAGATCATCACCGAGGGTTTCGAGATTGCCGACGAGTGCTTTGAGGCCAACGCTTCGGTCATCTTCCGTGAGGCAGAGAACCGTCAGCACACCATCAAGGCCGTTATGTGTGCCCTTCTGGGTCTCTAGGAGTTGTATCAATGGAAAATGCAAAGTTAAAGAGCAGCAAGGTCTACGCATGGGTTCTCGTAATCGCGCTTGGCCTCATGTCTGCTGGTACGACCGGATCCTATAGCGTAATCGCCGGCTCCTTCGTCGCGCCCGTGTGCGAGGAGTTCGGGTTTGACTATTCAATCTTCTCGTATTACTTCACCGCGACGCTCATCGGTCTTGCGGCGGCGCTTCCGTTTGTCGGAAAACTCATCCCCAAGGTTGTTGGCAAGGTTTGGCTCCCCGTCGTCGAGCTTATTCTGCTCGCCGCCGGCGCAGGCATGGCTTTCTACACCGAAGTTTGGATGTTCATCGCCGCTGGCGCCCTGATTGGCATTTGCTTCGCCTTCACCACCGGCGTCGCCATGTCCGACGTTATCGACCAGTGGTTCAAAAAATCTGGTGGCCTGGCAATTGGTCTCGCTTGGGCAGTGAACTCGATTTACATGCTCATCATGAGCCCCGTCATCACCTCTGTCATCGAGGCCGCTGGCTGGAGGACTGGTTATCTGGTGCTCGCTGGCGTCTCCGCCGTGCTCATTCTCCCCGCTTCCGTCCTGATTATTCGCTATAAGCCTCAGGACAAGGGCATGCTGCCCTATGGCTACGTCGAGGGCGAGCCGGACGCCGAGACCGAGGAGACGACCGAGGATAGCACGCGTGGCGTTAGCTATGCGCGCGCCATTAAGTCGCCTGCCTTCTTCTTCTGCATCGGCTTCCTCTGCCTCGTTCAGCTCACTTGCTGCATGAACCAGCTCTTCCCGACGTATGCTTCCGAGGTTGGTTTTAGCCCCATGGTGGGCGGCTTCATGGTATCCGCTGCATCGCTCTTCGATCTGTTCCTCAATCCGATCGTCGGCACCACTTGCGATAAGTTTGGCAGCACGAAGGCTATTCTGGGCTGGCTCGCTGTCTCCATCCTCTCCTTTGTCATGCTCATGATGAGCAGCAGCAACTCGACGCTCAGCATCCTCGCAGCAGGCGTGAACGACGTAATGTACGTCATCGCTGGCACTGCCCTGACCGTTTTGGTTATGGATGTCTTTGGCTCCCGCGATTTCGGTCGCATCTTCGCGCTGATCTGCTCCGTGGGCTATATCGTCGGCGCCTTTGGCATGCCCGTTATGATGAAGGTCTATGAGCTTGTCGGCTCCTTCCAGGGCGTCTTCATCTTCTGCATCGCATGCAACGTTATTATCGGCCTGTTCTTGCTGCTGGCAAAAAAGACTGGTAAGAACCTCTCCTGGGACGAATAGCTCGATTCGTCTTAGACATACGCTGTAGGGCTTAACCTGCAGCCGCTTTGGGGCATCGACTAACATCGGTGCCCTTTTTCATCGAATGTGACAAAGGAGCAGACACTTTGTCACATTGCGTGGCATGTAAATCGAGGTCTAATACTTTTCCGAGAAGTGAACGGCCATACTTGGACCTCCGAAGCATCGACATTTTTAGACGTCAAACCCGCAGGATTTGGCTGACAAAACCGCAGGAAATTGCATCTCGAAAGTGCCGATGCTTCGGGGGCCCGTTTTCACTCGTTCACTTCTCGGGAAAAGTATTAGACCTCGTTGTATGGGGTGCGGCTGGAGGGTGGTCATCGTTCAGTAGCTACCTCTTCCTTGTGAATCGCCTGAAGCGCAAGGCATAATGCATGTGACAAAGGGACGGCCCCTTTGTTGTGTTGATATGAGAGAAGAGTAGATGATCCTTTCGCTGGCCCCCATGGAGGGGATTACCGGGCATGTGTTCCGTCGCGTGCATGCGGAGTGCTTCGGTGCGCTCGATTGCTATTACACGCCGTTTTTGCCGCCGCCGCGGGTGGGAAACCGCTTTGGCGGCAAGGCGTTTAAGGAGATCGATCCTGCCAATAACCAGGGGCTCAACGTGGTGCCTCAGCTGATGTCCAAGAACGCGGACGAGTTTGTGTGGGCGGCACAGGTGCTCGCCGACATGGGCTACCGCGAGGTCAATCTCAACCTGGGTTGCCCTTCGGGAACGGTTGTCGCCAAGGGCAAGGGCTCGGGTTTCTTGCGCAATCTCGACGAGCTCGAGGCGTTCTTAAGCGATGTGTGCGAGCGGTCGCCGTTGCCGGTGTCGGTAAAGACCAGGCTGGGGCTGGAGAATGACGACGAATACGAGCGCGTGCTCGATCTGTATTGCCGCATGCCGTTGGCAGAGCTCATTGTGCATCCGCGCGTGCAAAAGGACCGCTATACGGGTTCGCCGCGCAAAGAGTTTTATGGCGAGACGCTGGAGCGTGCGCCGTTCCCCGTGGCCTATAACGGTGACATTTTTGATCTTGAGGATATGGACGCGCTGGTGGAGGCCTATCCCGGCACGCGCCATGTGATGTTGGGGCGTGGCCTGCTCGCGAACCCCGCTCTGGCTCGCATGGTCAAGGGTGGCCCTGCTGCAACGGCTGCTGAGCTGCAGCGCTTCCACGACACGCTGTTTGCGGCATATGCAGAAGAGATTGGCGGCAATGCGGTCTTCCGCATGAAGGAGTGGTGGTTCTACGCCAAGTGCGCTTTCGCTGATCCCGCTACCGTCCACAAGATCGTACGCAAGACCAAAAAGGTCGACGAATACCGCGCTGCCGTCGAGCGCGTCTTTCGTGAACAGCCGCATGCACCCACAGCTCGCTTCCACGGCTAACTAGTCATCGGGGGCGTTCTTTAACGACTGGTCATTTAAGGACGTCCCCAACGACTATGTAGCAAAAAGCTGTACACCAGCATCCAAAGATGTCGAAAAATGTCGACTTTGGATGCTGGTGTACATGTTTGGGTCCGACGGGGGAGCGGGCCTAGGCAATCAGTGCATCAAGTGTAATGAGCTCTCTGAGCCGCTCCGTGCGTGTTTGCCCATGGCGTTTGGCTTTTTCGTCAAACGCCTCAAGAATCGATTCGCCCACACGTGCTGATATAACGACGCTCGGCTCATCGGAGATTGGTGGCCTTCCCAACTTGATGGTGCGACCTTTCGGCTACTCATCTTTTTCGTAGGCTTCCGCGGCTTTCTTCAACTCTCCGGGAGCAAACCCCATCATCTTTTCGAGCTGCTTAGCATCCATGGCGCCTCCTATCGATCGACATAATGTCGAGCGCCGGTTCTCGGATTCTCTTTTTGTATACAATTTTGTAGACAAAAATACAAGCAGTTCATCGGGCTAATTAGCTTGTTTTGACCCGCCTGTTCGATAGGAAATGAGCATTGACGGCTTCGATACTCCTTTGCTTTTCAGCTTGGAATTTGGATGCTCATTGAACTTCCGGAGGGGAGCGCTTTATTAAGCTATCGAGATTCTGGGCAGGAGCTCTCACTGGTCTTCGGTAATGGGACCAGCTTAATTCGCGACACAGTGTGTCGCGAATGGGAGTAGTCGTTAGGTGTCCTTCAATGGCTACTCATATAAGAACGTCCAAGTGTCGGATTTTGTCATTTAGTGTCGTTCTCAGCGACTATTCTGGAGAGTCGTGGTCAAAAAAGGGCAAATATGAGTACTGTTGCCATTACGGTTGCATTTATTTTGCTATAAATAGCAGCTCCTGATGAGATTTGTTCCCATTAGGAGCTACTTTTATTGAACATATGAGGAGAAATAACGTCGTCTGCGGACGAGTGGAACGTTGAATAGTTCCTGAAGTGATCAAAATCGCTGCTACTAAACAGGTAGCAGTACTCATATTTGCCCTTTTTTGACCACAGCCCTCTCGGAAACCTTTCCAGAGGCGTCAAACAGCCATAATCCAAAGGTCGCCTCAAACAATTAGCCGGCTAAGAGCGTCCATGGCTACCCAAAAGCTGTACACCAGCATCCAAAAATGTCGAAAATGCCGACTTTGGATGCTGGTGTACATGTTTAGGCCGTATGGGGTGGGGCCTTGGACGGACGGGATGCGCGCGCTAGAGCAGGTTCTCCTGCACCCATGCGATGATGTCGCTTGACTCGTAGAGCGGTTCGCCATCGATGAATAGACAAGGAACCTGGCGTTTTCCACCGACGGCGACGAGCGTCTGCTCGGCCTCGGTATCGGTCGAGATATTGCGCTCGGGGATGGTCACACCGTTATCGGCAAGGAATCGCTTGACTTTTATGCAATACGGGCAGCCGGTCATAACGTAGAGTGCGAGCTCATGATTAGTAGCCATAGGTCTCCAATCGGTTGAGGTTTCGATTGAAATACCCAAAGCTGCCGCGGTCTATGCGCGGACCAGTGACGACTCGATGGCCTGGACCAGAAACGCCGTGGCTCCGGTGCCGCAGGGCTTGTCGTAGTAGTCAACAAAGCGCTGGTCGGCAAGATAGCCGTGGGCGAGGCCCAGGTACGCTTCGTTCTGGGGTTCGCGTCCCCAGTTGAGACCAATCCAACGACGATGCATCGCGACAAGCTTGCGAGCCTCGCTTCCATTCGCATCGCCGTCGCCCATGGCAATCGAAAGCTGGCCCAGAACAGCGCGTTCAAGTTCTTTCATGTCGTTCCATGTCTCGGGGTCCATGTCCAGCAGCGCTTCGTTTGCTGCATCGATAGCCTCATCGCCATAGCGCGCCCGCGCTTCGGCGCCGTAGCGTTCCTCGTTTTCCTGCACGGTGCGCCAGCGCTCCAGTTGCGGCAGGACAGCGCCCATGAGCGAGACGGCTTCGTCGAGCGACATGCCGGTGTTTTGCGCCAGCCGCGGGGCACAATCCTCGATCATCGCCTCCATGGTGGTGTCGTAGGTGTACTTGCCGCGGTCGTAGCACCACTTGCAGTAATGGTCGGTCGTGGCGCCCGTGGCATCGGTGCCGCAGTCGTCGGGCGTGAGTATCATGCCGCAGCTTTGGCAATAATGCTCGGGCATTTCGAGCAGGTGAGACAGTGGCTCGCCGGTTACGGCGGCAATGAGCTTCATCATGTCGATGCCCGGGGTGACCTCGTCGCGCTCCCAACGGCTGACGGCTTGGCGCGTGACGTAGAGCTTGGCGGCGAGCTGTTCTTGGGTGAGATTGTTGGCGCGGCGGACGGCGATGAGTTTTTCTGCAAAGGCCATGACGGCTCCTTTCTTCCGGTTGATGGCTTAAGCATACGCGGCGGCCAGCGCCCTTCCAAGCAACCGTTGGTTGCACGACGGGGGACCGCGGCGAAGAATTGCGCGCAACGCCCCACGCCTCCATGCCGTACAATGACCGGCATGGAACCTATTGCACACATACATACCGACCTGCCGCAGAAGTTCGGCATTCCGCGCAACAGCTTTTTGGCGCCTCATCTGCAGGGACGCATCGTTTTTGAGCCGGAATTTGCCTCCAGTGCAGCGGTTGAGGGTCTGGACTCCTTCTCTCACCTATGGCTGCTGTGGCGCTTCGAAAACGGAACGCCCGGCGGCACGGCTAAGGACATAGCTGCCGATGCCAAGACGCAGGACAGGTCCGGCACCAACGCAAAATGGTCGAAAACCGTGCGCCCGCCGCGGTTGGGTGGAGCCAAGCGCGTGGGCGTGTTTGCCACACGCAGTCCATTTCGCCCTAATCCCATCGGGCTCACCTGCGTCAAGCTCGATCGCGTCGAGCTCACCGACGATGGTCCCATCATCCATGTGCTGGGGACCGACCTGCGCGACGGCACGCCCATCTACGACATTAAGCCCTACATTCCGTTTGCGGACTGCCACCCGGATGCGACAGGCGGCTGGATTGAGGGTGCTCCGTGGCAAGAGCTCGATGTTGAGTTTCCACAAGCGCTGCAGGATATGGTCCCGCCCGCAAAGCTCCCCGGCTTGGTCGAGGTCCTTTGCCAAGATCCGCGCCGCGCGGGCAGCAAGCACGAGCCAAACCGCGTTTATCACCTGGCCTACGCCGGGCTCGATATATCTTTTACGGTCGACGAAACCCAGCTAATCGTAGTCGCCGTCAACGACGCACGAGACTAACCAGCCATTCGTCCGCACCCGTCAAATTAAGCGCCAAACCCCGCGCCAAAACCGCCCACGCTGGTGGACAATAACGCCTACCAAAACAATCACTTTGCACGGGGGCTCAGCATGAAATACGACTTTAGCTCGCTTATCGATCGCCACGGCATGGACTCCATCGCCGTTGACTCTTGGGGTGAGATCCCCGGTATGGCTCCGAACGCACCCGACGAGGGCTTCGACCGCATTCCCATGTGGGTGGCCGACATGAATTTTGCCACGGTGCCCACGGTCCAGGAGTACATCATTCAGCGCGCTCAGCATCCCATGTTTGGCTACTTTAACCCGCGCGCCGAGTACTTCGACCGCATCATCGAATGGCAGAGCCGCCGCAATGGCGTCGAGGGCCTGCGCCCTGAACATATCGGCTACGAAAACGGCGTGCTGGGCGGTGTCGTGTCGACACTGCGTGCGTATGTTCAGCCGGGCGATGCGGTGCTGGTCCACAGCCCTACCTACATCGGCTTTACCAAGTCCATTGAGGCCGCGGGCTATCACATTGTCCATAGCCCGCTTAAGCTCGATGATCAGGGCGTGTGGCGTATGGACTTTGAGGACATGGAGCACAAGCTCGCCCAAAACCACATCCATGCTGCGGTGTTCTGCTCGCCGCACAATCCCTGCGGCCGCGTATGGGAGCGCGACGAGATCGAGCGCGCCATGGACATCTATCGCCAGCACGATTGCGTGGTGATCTCGGACGAGATTTGGTCCGATATCATCCTGCCGGGCCACAAGCATATCCCGACGCAGTCGGTGAGCGAGGATGCCCGCATGCGCACGGTTGCCCTCTACGCGCCCAGCAAGACGTTCAACCTGGCGGGCCTGGTCGGCAGCTACCACATCATCTATAACGAGACGCTGCGCGACCGCATGTGCGCCGTGTCCAACAAGACCCACTACAACGAAATGAACGTCCTCTCCATGCATGCGCTTATCGGTGCCTACCAGCCGCAAGGTTACGAGTGGGTGGACGAGCTCAACCAGGTGCTTGCCGACAATATCGAGTACTTCTGCGATTACGTGGACGAGCATTTTGAAGGTGTGTCCTATTCACGTCCGCAGGGCACGTACATGGTGTTTCTGGACTGCACCGAGTGGTGCCGAGAGCATGGCCGCGATATTCAGTGGTTGCTCGACGAGGGGGCGCGCGTGGGCGTGGGGTATCAGGACGGCCGCCCGTTCCACGGACCCTGCCACATTCGCGTGAATCTGGCGCTGCCGCTTTCGCGCGTAAGGGAGGCGTGCGACCGCCTGGACCGCTACGTTTTTAATGCACGGTAAGTGAGCACTGCATGCGGGGCCTTCTGCCAAGTCGGCTGGAAGGTCCCACACGGTAAAGCGCCTGTAACAATTGGGCACTCGTGTGGTTTTGTTTGCTATTATCTTTAACCATTTAAGTCTGTAAACAGGATCGTATGGAGCTCGATGAAAAGATCCCGTCGCTCGGTTGCCATTTCGTTGTTTGTTGCGCTTGCAGTGGCGAGCGTCTTTGTCGTAGCGATAGCTGGCTGCTCCGGGTCGAATGACGGAGCCTCGACGTCTGCATTAGAAGGCCTGGACGCCTCGCAGGCCAAAGACGACAACCTTAAGACGCTCAACGTCGGCAGCGACCTCTATCCACCGTTTGTGTATACCGACGAGTACGGCGATATCGTTGGCCTGGATGTCGAGATATTAACCGAGGCTTTGGCTCGCATTGGCTACAAGCCAAAATACCAGCTGATCGATTGGGAAAAGAAGAAAGAGCTGCTGGGGAGCGGCGAACTCGATTGTGTCATGGGCAGCTTTAGCATGACGGGTCGCGAAAACGAGTATCGTTGGGCCGGCCCGTACCTTGCGAGCCGCCAGGTGGTCGCGGTCGATCCCCAGAGCGATATCTACACGCTTGCCGATCTTGAGGATAAGATCGTGGCGGTTCAGTCCACCACCAAGCCTGAGGGCATTTTGCTCAATCGCACAAATGAAAACGTTCCGCAGATCAAGGAGCTCTACAGCTTCTCGGACCGTTCATACCTGAACCCGGCGCTCGTCGAGGGTCTGGTCGACGCTATCGCCGCGCATGAGTCCTCGCTGCTCACCTACGAAAAAGACTATGGCGTAACGTATCGCATTTTGGATGAGCCGCTGCTAGAGGTTGGTTTGGGCACCGCTTTCGATATCAATGATACGCGCGGCATCGACGTTAAACTCACCCGTGCCTACCAAGAAATGCTTGCCGATGGCACCATGGAACGTCTGGTGTCAAAGTACTTTGATGACCCTTCGCCATTTTTGAATATGGAGGGCCTGTCATGATCGATGCGCCCGACCACGCCGTAGAGGAGCGGGGCAATCGTTCGGCAGGGGCATGGCTCCTTGTCATCCTGCTGGGGATAGCGCTCTCGGTTGTTGCTGGCATGATGAGCTACGGCTACACGGCAGCTCAGGCCGGGCAGCGCTTTGCCGACGTTGTCGATTACGTGGCGACGCAGAGCCTTTCCTACGATGCATTCAATAGCGCCTATACGACCAAAAACCTGATTCGCGTTATGGAGATCGCCGGAGAGACAGCGCGCGATATGGAGCGCGACGGTTCGGTGGATAACGCCATGCTGGAGCAATATGCCGACCAGTTCAACGTGAGCGCACTGATCGTGACGGACGCATCGGGCAATTTGGTGTCCGAGTCCTCGACGGATGGCGTGGGCTACGAGTCGCTCGCTACGTATCTCAAGGAAGCACCCGTGCTGGAGGTGGCAGCCCATCCGCTTAAGTCCTATACCGCCCGCATTACGCTTTCGGATGATTCGGTTGCAGACATTGGTTGCGTGACCCGGCAAGATGGCGAGGGCATCGTTATCGCGGTCAGGCATCAGAGCGCGAAGGCAGTTGCAAGCAATACGCTCAAACTGCAGAGCCTGCTCGGTGGTTATGAGACCATCGACAGTGGCAATATCGTGATCGAAAGCGCGATGGCAAGGTCGTTGCGACCAATGCCGTTGAACCCACCATATTGGGCGTATTCAATCTGCCTGCAACGGATGTCTTTATTGTCGACGGTATTAAGGATCGATGCCTGCCCGGCAAAGTCCGACTGGTCAACGCCGACGGCGAGTGGTATTTGGGCACATTTGGAAAAGCGCGCGGGTTCTACGTGTACACCTATGCCTCGGCGCAGCGCTACTTTGAGGGCGTCGCGGCAGTTGCTGCCGGCGTGTTGGTGCTCTACAGCGGTGTTATAGCCGTTGTTGTGACGGTGCGTCGCCGCGCTGATCGTCGACGTTTGACGGACTTGCTGCAGCAGGAGCGCGACTATGGCGACAAGCTGGCAAAGGCAGCGCGTGAGGCCTCGTCTGCCAACTCGGCAAAGACGGAGTTTTTGCGCCGCATGAGCCACGATCTGCGCACGCCCATCAACGGCATTCGCGGCATGGTCGAGGTTGGCGATGCCAATGCGGACGATCTGCAAAAGCAGACCGAGTGTCGTTCAAAGATCTGGACGGCATCGGGACTGCTGCTCGACCTTGCCAACGAGGCACTCGATATGAGTCGCCTGGAGAGCGGGCAGATTGACTTGGAACTCGTGCCCACAAATTTGGTGACCCTCAATCGCGAGGTGTGCGATATTCTGGAGCGCCAGGCCGAGGAGCGTCTAGTCACAATTATTTGTGACCAACGAGCCCTTGTTCATCCCTATGCTCGGGTGAGCGTGACGCACCTCAAGCGCTTGTTGCTCAATATTGCCGGCAATGCCGTCAAGTACAACCGCCAGGGCGGCTATGTTCGCTTGGTGTGCCGCGAGGTGGAGCCGGCGGATGGCGTCCCCGTCTATGAATACACGATCGCCGACAACGGTATTGGCATGAGCGAGGAGTTCCAACAGCGCCTCTACGAGCCGTTTTGCCGCGAGGAGCAACAGGTGGAAGGCGCTTCATCGGGAACTGGCCTAGGCGCGCCTATCGCAAAACAGTTGGTCGAGCTTATGGGCGGAACCATGAGCTTTACGAGCGTCTTGGGGCAGGGGACGACGTTTACCATCCGCCTGCCGTTCGAGAAATGCAAGCGCTCCGAGATTCCTCAGGCAGTTCGCGTGGATGCGGGCGACGGCGATGCGCTCCAGGGCTTGCGTGTTTTGCTCGTAGAGGATAACGACCTGAATGCCGAGATCGCGCAGTTTACGCTCGGCCGTGCCGGTGCCGTCGTGACGCATGCTAAGGATGGCGAGTCTGCCGTTGAGGCGTTTGCCGCGAGCGCGCCGCACGAGTACGACGTGGTGTTGATGGACATCATGATGCCGGGCATCGATGGCCTTGAGGCCACGCGTCGAATTCGAGCACTCGATCGTGAGGATGCCACGACCACGCCGATTATCGCCGTGAGCGCCAACGCCTTTGCCGACGATCGCAGGCTTTCGCGCGAGGCAGGCATGAACGCGCACCTGAGTAAACCCGTGAGTTCGCAGGAGCTCGTTGAGGCGCTTGCGCACATAGCCGCCGACGCTTTATAGGCATATGGCCCGGTTCCAATGTTGGTTGGAATCGGGCCATATTGCTATTGATGAGGTCTGCTGAGGGGGCTTACTTTTCCTGAATCTGCTTACCGCAAAGATGTTCAATCGTAATCTCGTAGAGCTGGACGCCCTTAATGTCCTTGGCGATTTCCTCTTCGACTTCCTCGGCAGAAGGGTAGTACTTAAGCGCGAGCTGGCGGACTTTATCCTCGATAAACGCGGGAGTGTCATTCGCCAGACGACAACGGCCAAAGACGACGGTGCTCATGACGTAGGGCGCCCAGTCATCGTCCTTGTACCACTCGTTGCCGTAAACGGTAAAGCAGACTTTGTCATCGCGTTTGAGTGCGTCGACCTTGTGGCCGGCTTTGGCGCCATGGAAATAAATCTTGTCGTGCTCGGCGTCAAAGAAGTAGTTGACGGGAATGGCATAGGGGTAGCCATCATCGCCGTTGACGGCAAAGACGCCGCGCTTGCAGGTGGCGAGCAACTTGCGCGCTTCCTCGTCAGTGATGGCGCGTTTCTTTCGACGTAAGGGCCTAAACATCATTGGCTTCCTTTCTGCTGCGTATGGTGGTTGAGCACAAACTATAGCGAAACAGCTCCGTATTTCTTGATGCGGGCGAGCATGTTTTTGAGCTTGTTAAAGTCGACCGGTTTGGACAGATGGGCGTTCATGCCGGCGTCGTGTGCCGCCTTGGCGTCCTCGGCGAAGGCGTTGGCGGTGAGCGCGATGATGGGAATGTCGGCTGCATCGACCTTCTCGCTCAGGCGAATCGCGCGGGTTGCCTCGTAGCCGTCCATGCCTGGCATCATGATGTCCATCAGAATCGCATCGAAGCTGCCGGCGGGACGGCCAACGTATAGGTCGACCGCTTCGTTGCCATCGGCGGCGCGAGTTACGACAATGCCTTCGCTTTCGAGCAGCGCCTGGGCAATCTCGGCATTCAATTCGTTGTCTTCGGCGAGCAGCACGTTCATGTCGGCGAGCGAGCAGTCGAGCGCCCTCTCGACCGTATCTGCCCGCGTCTGAGGGTTCTTGTCGATATCGAGCGGAATCTGGACGTTGAACGTACTTCCCACGCCAACCTCACTCGAAATCTCAATCGTACCGCCCATCAGTTCAATAAGCGACTTGACGATTGGCATGCCCATGCCGGTTCCTTGGAACTTGCTGCGCGCATCGTCACCTTCTTGGGCAAACGGCTCATAGATATGCTTTAAAAACTCGGGAGCCATGCCAATGCCGGTATCCGAAACGCTAAAGCAAAAGAGCGCGCGCCCGTTATCGAGTGGCTTGGTCTTTGAGCTAAAGGTGACGGAGCCGCCGTGCCTGTTGTACTTGATGCTGTTGTCTAACAGGTTGATCATGATCTGTCGGATATGGGTGGGACTGCCGATCATGTATGGCCCCGTGGCGTATGGCAGACTATTGTCCTGCATTGTGATGCCGTTATCGGATGCGCGGAGCTTGCACAGCACCAGCGTATTGTCGCAGAGCTCTTTGAGGTTAAAAGGCGCATGTTCCAGTGTTAGCTTGCGGTCTTCGATTTTTCCCATCTCGAGGATGTCGTTGATCAGCGAGAGCAGGTGATTGGCGGCAACGCGCGCCTTGGCACGGCTCTCGCGGGCGACTTGCATATCGCCTTCCTTCAATTCCTCGATCTCGATTAGGCCCAGGATGCCGTTGAGCGGCGTGCGGATGTCGTGGCTCATGCGCGTGAGGAATGCCGTCTTAGCGGCGTTGGCAGCATCGGCTTTTTTGCGCTCGGTTCGAGCGCGCACGAGCGCCCAGATGAGCAGGACGATGTCGACCGACAACATACCGATGAGGGTAGCTGCAATGGCGGTGCGGTTGCGATAAAGGAATTGAAGCGTGCTGGATTCCTGGGCCGTGTACGACGTGGAGGAGAAATTGCTTGCGGAGAGCGATTCTCCGGCATTGATGATGCTCTTGTTGATGATTCCCAACAGCTCGGGTTTTCCGCGCGAAATCCAGCACGAGAGTTCACAGGTGTCAGGGAGCTCGGTCGTCTCGCAGTCCTCGAGATCGTAACGGTCACCGATGGTTTTTACGCGTGAACTGGGAGCGACGATGCAGTGCGCCGTTCCCTTCCTGAGTGCGTCGAACGCTTCATCGTCGGATTGGTATTCGGTCACGGTCGCTGTGGGGAACAGGCTTTCAAGTGCATTTTTGTTGACAAACGATGATTTGGTACAGGCGATGTTCTGAAGGTCTTTGTTCAGGTTGCTGCCGGTGTGGATGGCGGTGAGGGATATGGTCCCCAACGATACCGACTGCACAACGCCTGATTGCTCGGCAAACCAGTAATCTCGGTATACCGGCAGCGCAACGTCTATGCTTCCCTTTGACAGGGCCTTCGACATCATCTTGTAACTATCAAAGGCGACGGTTTTGACCGTAATGCCAAATATATCGTGCAACGTCGTCGCAAGCGATGCGAGCGAGCCTTCCATTTCGCCGTTTTCGTCTTCGTTGCAGTAGGGGAGTTTGCCCGTAATGTAGCCGAGCGTGATGGTGTTGCCATTTGCTTTGAGCCAGGAACGTTCGGGTCCGTTGAGCGATGATGAACCGCTGCTTTGGGCCGAGTAGTTAGATTTGACATCGTCGATATAGCGTGGGTTGACGCGGGCGATTGCCGACATGGCGGCATTGATGTCGTCCATCAGGTCGGGGCGGCTTTTGGGGACGGCAAAATAGTAGTCGCTCGAACCAATGTAGAACATGGGGGAGGCGCTGGGCGACGAGGTCGTGTCGTTCATGATGATGGCATCGACCTCGTTGTTTGCGAGCGCGTCAAAGAGACCGGAGTCTCCGTCATATTCCCTGTATGTGCAGGCGATTCCTTCGTTGGCGAGCCATTGTTGGCCAACGATGGTTTGCATGACGCCGGGGTTGCAGCCGATGGTGAGACCTTGGAGTGCTTGAGGGTCACCCTTTGCGAGGTCGTCACGGTCGGGCCTGGCGTAGATGTAGTAGCGCTCGGTGCCCTCGGGGTTCGAGGAAAAGAGCAACTTTTGGGCACGTTCCTCGGAGTAGGAGATGTTGGGCATGAGGTCGATCTCGCCCGCCCCGAGCATGTCCATAAGCTCGGTGAAGGTGCCGGAGACGTATTCGTACCGCCAGCCGGGCGTGTAGTACGACAGGGTCTGGAGGTACTCGTAACCCCATCCCGAGAGACGCTCGCCGGGGGTGCCGTCCTGGAAGCCCTCGTTGTTGACGAGCCAGCCGACGCGGACCGTCTTGACTGGCTGATCGGTATTGGCGGCATAGGCGGGGGCGGGCATGATGGTGCTCAGTATGGCGAGCGCGGCAAGCGCGACGGCCAGGGCGCGACATATAACTGAACGAAGGACAGTGGCAGCTCTCACATGCAATCCTAACGAATCGAGACATTACCGCATAAGGATACCAGCTCAGCCCGCTTAGCCGGCCGCTGCACCGCTAAACGCTCCCGCCCGGCAGTCATTGGGGACGTTCTTGTTTGACTAGTCATTTAAGAACGTCCCCAATGACTAGTTCCGTTTGCGGGGGAGGCGTGGGACAATACCGAGCGAACGTGATTGGGCGTCTGGGAAAAGGGGTCACGATGAACAAGTTGAGGACGCTTGCCGACGTGTTACGCCAGGCTGGCTTTGCGCGCATCACGGGCCTGTTTCTTATCTTTTACCTGCTGTGTTCGACGGCCGTCTGGCTGTCCGAGCCCACGACCCTCACGTTTGGCGACGGGCTCTGGTTTAGCTTTGAGACCGTGTCGACCATCGGCTTTGGCGATATTCCGGCCGAGACACCGGTCGCCCGCGTCATCACGGTCGTCTTGAGCGTCATCAGCATCTTCTATATCGCTATGCTCACGGGCGTGGCGGTGAACTACTGCAATACGCTTATCAAGATGCGTCAAAAGGACACCATGGCGCGCTTTATGGATGATCTGGAGCATTTGGAAGAGCTCGATCGCGATGAGCTTGCCGATCTTTCGCGTCGCGTGCGCGAGTATCGTCGACGCCAGCGCTAGAGCGGGCGCCGCGCGTCACGATGAGGGGGACTGAATATGAATATCACCGTGTATCTGGGTGCCAGTACCGGCAATGACCAGGCGTTTCTGCCTGCGGTGCAGGAGCTGGGCAACTGGATTGGCGCCAACGGGCACGCGCTCGTGTACGGCGGATCCAAGTCGGGCCTGATGGGTGCGCTTGCCGATAGCGTGCTTAATGCCGGCGGGCATGTGACGGGTGTTGAGCCGAGCTTTTTTATCGAGGCCGAGTTTCAGCACGACGGAATCGACGACCTTATCGTGACGAGCGATATGGCCGAGCGCAAAGCCAAGATGATCGAGCTCGGCGATGCGTTCATTGCCTTTCCGGGCGGCACGGGCACGCTCGAGGAGATTGCCGAGGTTATGTCCGCGGTATCGTTGGGGCATTTGGACGCGCCGTGCATCTTGTACAACTTGGACGGTTACTACAATGACCTTAAGGCGCTGCTCGAGCACATGATTGATAAGGGACTTTCGAGCCCGCAGCGCCAACAAGGCATTTACTTTGCCGAGGATCTGCGCGAAATCGCATCAATTATCAACGGATAAGCCTTGAGCCTGTCCCGCCGTGCTTCCCGTTGGCTCCGTTTGCGGCGCAGACGGTTGGCTTGACTGGGTCACACTCGCTCTACAATAAAACGTATCTATGTCGACTTTGACCGCGGGAGGACCCGATGGATAAGCTCGCTAAACCCACGAACCGAGCGCTGTTTTTGGTCAGCGTTGCCGTGACCGGCGCACTCGCGGGTGCCGCAGTCTGGCTGTTCTTTTTTGCGATGGAGCACGGTATCGACTATCTATGGATCGAGATTCCGCACGCGCTGGGCGCCGCTTCGCCCGAGCTCGCCAGCGGCCCGTTTGGCTTTCTGCCGTACCCGTTTTTTGTCTGCCTGCTGGGCGGCCTGTTAATCGGTCTGTACGAAAAGATGACAGGCACCAAGACCGATGACCTCAATCAGGTGATGGTTAAGGTCAAGCAAGACGGGCGTTACCCGTACGGCAACCTGGGCAAGCTTTCGCTCGCAGCATTGCTGCCGCTGCTGTTTGGCGGAAGTATTGGACCGGAGGCCGGCCTGACCGGCGTTATCGCGGGTCTGTGCAGCTGGGTCGGCGACCGCATGCGTCGCTTTGGCGCCGAGTTTAGGGAGCTCACGCTGCTGGGTACCCAGGCTGCCCTGACGGCGCTCTTTACCGCGCCCGTTTTTGGCTTTGTGGCACCGCTTGCCGGTAGCGCCGACGGCGACGAGGGCTCTGCATCCGACGAGATCACGATCAAGCTGCCCAAGGCACAGAAGACCGTGGTCTACGGCATTGCGATTGCCGGCGGTCTGGGCACCTACCTGCTGCTTGGCCAGCTTGTGGGCGGCGGCATGGGCATGCCCAGGTTCGAGGCCGCCGAGGTAGGCAATCTGGAGCTTACCTGGCTCATTCCTCTGTCGCTGATCGGAACAATCTGCGGCTGGCTGTACTTTGTCTCTGAGCACGCGAGCGAAGCGCTTGCCCATGCCATAGGGGAGCGTCCTGTCGTCAAGGCCATGCTAGCCGGTCTGGCGCTCGCCATCTGCGGCACGGTCCTGCCCTACACCATGTTTGCCGGCGAGACCCAGGCCGACGTGCTCATGGAAACCTATCTGACCATTCCCGCTGGCGTGCTTATCGCGACCGGTCTTGTTAAGGCCATGCTGACGCCCGCCCTCATCAACCTTGGTTGGCGCGGCGGCCACTTCTTCCCGGTTATCTTCTCGGGCGTAAGCCTGGGCTATGGCCTTGCCATCCTCACCGGCGCAGATCCGGTCTTTTGCGTCGCCGTCTGCACGGCATCGACGATGGGTGCGGTCATGCGTCAGCCGGTCATGGTCGTGGGCCTGCTGCTTATGTGCTTTCCACTCAAGGGTATCGTCTGCATGATCATCGCGGCCGTCATCGCCGCCGGCATTCCACTGCCCAAGCCGCTGCGCAAGTAGCGCGGTTAATCGCGAGTCAACTCCAGAGGGGTACGAGATGATCCTGTACTTTAGCGCGACGGGGAACAGCGAACATGTGGCGCGTCGCATTGCAGCGGCGACAGACGACAAGGTTATGTCGATTGAGCATTTTGATGCTGAGGCCTTTCGCCTTGCCTTGGCGGAAGGTCCCTGCCAATTGGGATTTGTTGCCCCGGTGTATGCCTGGGGTCTGCCGACACCGATGATCGAGTTTTTGAAGACTGCCGACCTGTCGATTGTTGCCGGTACAAAGGGCGGCGAGCGCCCCTATACGTTCTATGTTTCGACGTACGGTTCGACGACCGGCCAATCGGCCAAGTTTGCCCGCGACCTGCTGCACGAGCGTGGGCTCGAGCTGCATGCGGCGATGAGCGTCAAAATGCCTGACACTTGGACACCTCTGTTCGATTTATCTGATCATCAAAAGGTTGAGGGCATCAACAGGGCTGCTGAGACACAGATCGATGCTGTCATCGAAGCGGTGCGGGAGCGGCGCACGGGCAATATGATGCGCCATCGCGTGCCCCTGTTTGCATCGTGCGCGTATCACGCGTTTGGGCTGCCGCGTATGCAGCAGACGAGCAAGTTTGCCGTCGATGCTAGCCGCTGCGTCGGGTGTTGCCTCTGCGCTAAGCGCTGCCCCATGGCGGCGATTGATATGCGTGACGGTCTTCCCGTATGGGCAAAACCGGAGTGCGCCGCCTGTCTCCGTTGTCTGCACTGCTGCCCAAAGTTTGCCATCTCACGCGGCAAGCGCACGGCCGCCCATGGTCAGTACAGGCATCCCAAGCCAGGTGTGAGGATGTAGCGGCTGCTGGCCGCGCTACTTCCAAACTGCGAGCGCTGCAGTGCCCAGGACGATGAGGGCGAGACCGATGGCGCTGCGCCGTGAGAGTTTTTCGTTGAATGCCAAGCGCGCAAATAGTACCGATACGACAATCGATAGTTTGTCGATCTGCACCACGACGCTCACCTGGCCTGTGGCGATGGCGTAGTAACAGAGCAGCCACGATGCTCCGGTCGCGATGCCCGATGTTGCGAGAAATGTGAGTTCGCGCCGGTCAGCGTGCGCGACCTGATCCAGTTTTCCCTTGGCTGCCACGATCGCCCATGCCATAACCAGTACCACGCAGGTGCGGATTGCCGTGGCCAGGTTTGACTCGACGCCTTCGATGCCAACCTTGGCAAGGATGGACGTGAGCGCCGCGAGCACGGCGGCGCCGAGGGCGTAAGCGAGCCAGGTCCGGTCTTGCTGCTGCTCGGGTCCGGCAGACTGCTTCTTCTCGATCATTAAAAACGTGCCGAGGGTGATGACAGCGGTTCCCACGAGCTTAACCGCAAGGTTGCTCGTCTCGCCAAAAAGCACGATGGCGATCAGTGCGGCGAGTACGGTGCTCATCTTGTCGACCGGTACGACCTTATTGACGTCTCCGATGCCCAACGCCTTAAAGTAACAGATCCACGAAGCACCGGTAGCGAGTCCCGAGAGGACGAGAAAGAGCCAGGATCTGGATTCGATGCTGCCAATGGTTCCAATGGATCCAGAAATGCCCGCCATTGCCCAGGCGAAAACGAGCACCACGCAGGTGCGAATGGCCGTCGCGACATCGGAGTCGGTCTGCTTGATGCCACATTTGGCCAGGATAGATGTGATGCCGGCAAAGAAAGCCGACACAAATGCTGCTGCGACCCACGACACGGGTGAAATGCCTCCCCAAAGAACGACCGCGCCAGATTACGGCGCTCGTCCGATGATACCGTCCCGCCATGAAGCTTTGATATCGCTGTGGTGAGACAGGGGCCATAGTTCGAGAGGGCATTTGGTTAAGGCTCGAATCGAAGATATGCTGTCGGCTTCTCTTTGGTTGCCGAGATCTAAACGGCATGTCGTGAAGGGTGGTAGCGACGTTGTTGCTGCTTCTTCTTATCTAGTAAATGAGGTGGGGTGCCGCCCAAGCCCTTTAGCTGTCGATTACAGGTCGCGTGCTCGATAGACCTTGGTGCTGACAGCGCAGCTGATTGCACATAGCGCGAGGGCCAGTACGGCAATTCCTGCGCACAGACCGCCAAGGACGGCAGGATCGGGATTCGCTCCGGCAATCGACATGAGCCAGTTGCTAATGGGGTTGGAAGAGCTCAGCATTGCCATGGTACCGCAGCCCATCAGGGCAAACAGGCCGACGGAAAAGCGCAGCGCCTCCATGTGTCCAAATCGAAAGAACAGCGGCTGCGCCAAAAACGCCATCATGAGGGAGATGAGCATCGAGGCTGCCGAGGCTATTGCGATCTCAAAGACGGTTTGTCCTGTCGAGGTCACGCCCGCGCTGTTGAAGAACGGAAGGGCGATGATGTTCAAAAGCACGGCGGCGCAGGCCATGATGGCCGAGAAGATAACGATGCACAGGTAGCGTGCGCAAATAATGTCTTTGCGCGTGAGAGGCAGCGTTGCCCGATAACGCTCCCATCCGTTTTGATTGTCGAAACCGGCCAGTGAGTTCATGAATATGATGGGCGACATGGCGCTGACCGCGCAGGTGCCGGCGCTCATGCCGGAATCGCCATCCGACGCGTTGGCGAGCGTCAGCACGACGAAGATAAACAAGCCGACGCCGGCGATGCTCGGGATAAGCGTGCGAACGATGGCGAGCTCGGACATAAAGGCGCGTTTCATTTCGAAGCCCCTTTCAGCATGAGGCGCAGATAGTCATCAATGGTTGCCCGATCGCAGGGAATCTCGGGGAAGGCCTCGAGCGTTTCGCGACGGTTGGGCACGAGCACGTCCACGCTATAGGCGTGGTGGACGGCACGGGCGCCTTCGACGCAAGCCATAAGCTCGGCGGCCTGCGCTTGGGTGCAGTGGGCGATGCCGGCGCGGTCGGTAATATCCTCGCGCGGCAGGTCAAACGCAATCGAGCCGTTATCGATGCAGATGACGCGATCAGCGGTGCGATCGAGGTCGGACGTAATGTGGCTCGAGAGCAGCACGCTGTGCTGGCCGTCGGCGACAAAGGCAAGCAGCTCATCGAGCAGTTCCTCGCGTGCCATGGGATCGAGGCCCGCGGTGGCTTCGTCCAAAACGAGCAGTTTGGCATTGTGGCTGAGTGCACAGGCAAGCTGCAGTTGCATGCCCATGCCGCGGGAGAGGTCCTTGACCTTTGTCTTGGGATCGAGACCAAATCGGTTGATGAATCCGGCGAACGTTTCGCGGTCCCACGTGGGGTACGCCGGGCCTACGAGTGACTCGATCTGGCCCACCTTGAGCGTGGAGGGGAAGGGGCATGTGTCCAGCACGAGGCCGACACGAGTGCGCAGACAACGCTGCGTCTCATCGGACGCGTCGGCGCCACAGCGCTGCCCAAACAGGTGCACCTCGCCGGCATCGAGTTTGATAAGCCCAAGCGTGGCGCGAATGGTCGTCGTCTTGCCGGCACCATTTGCGCCCACAAAGCCAACGATCTGGCCGGGCTCTACGGCAAGCGTGACGTCGCGCAGCGAAAAGCGGTCGCTTACAGTGCGTGAGATGCCTTTGAGTTCAAGCAAGTTTTGCATGGTATAGCCTTTCTTGCAGATGGCTACTGCATGGTTTCGGGGGCTACCAGGTCGAGCATCTCGTGCAGCTTGTCGCGCGTGACACCCAGGGTTTCGGCTTGGCTTGCCGCTTTCGCAAGCAGGTCTTCGATATGGCAGAGCTGGTTTTCGCGCAAAAGCTCCTGGTTGCCCTCGGCGACAAAGCAGCCCTTGCCCTGCGCGGTGCAGATAAACCCGAGCTGCTCCAGGTCGGCGTAGGCGCGCTTGGTGGTGATGACGCTCACGCCAAGATCGCTCGCGAGTGCACGGATGCTGGGGAGTTTGGCTCCCGCAGCGAGCGTGCCCGAAAGGATTTGAGCTTTGACCTGCGAGGATATCTGTTCGTAGATGGGCTTATCGCTCGAATTGGATAGGATGATGTCCACAGCGGCTCCTTAGCTGTTGGGCTACACGTGTATATAACCGGTAAGCACAGTATATATACACTATGCACAGTTATGCAAGAGCTAAATGTGGAATAGACCATCGGCGCCGCGCTTGCTCCAAAACAATCTCAATCTGTAACATCTGGATCCGTTTTTGGTCGCCAGCTGTTACAGATTGAGATGTTATTTTCCCGCCTGCCTATTTGTCTCAATCTGTAACAGTAAGAGTCGATTTGCGCGGCTAGATGTTACAGAACGAGACATTGGCTGCCTGCCTTTCCGTTTATCTCGATTTGTAACAGCTAGACCCAATTTGGGCGGTCAGATGTTACAGATTGAGATTGTGCCGGCGGACAAGTTCGTTTGTCTCAATCTGTAACAGATGGGGGGCCAAATAAGCTCTGCTGTTACAGATTGAGACAGTCTGCTGCAGAATACTTTCGATAACTAGCCGTTCACGTTCTGACTGATGAATTTGTCCTGATAGGTGCCCTAGAGCGGGATTTCGCGGCTACAATAATACGGTTACAACGACGTAATGCACTCAATGCAAGAAAGGATCCGCATGGCAAGCCTGTCGGATGAAATCTCGTCGCGCCGCACGTTCGCGATCATCAGCCACCCGGACGCCGGTAAGACCACGCTTACCGAGAAGCTGCTGCTCTATACCGGCAGCATCCAGACCGCCGGCTCGGTCAAGGGCAAGAGCTCGGCCAAGCATGCCGTCTCGGACTGGATGGACATCGAGAAGGAGCGCGGCATTTCCGTTACCTCCTCGGTGCTGCAGTTCACCTACAACGGCGCCTGCGTCAACATCCTCGATACCCCCGGCCACCAGGACTTCTCGGAGGATACCTACCGTACCCTTATGGCCGCCGACGCCGCGGTCATGGTCATCGACGGCGCCAAGGGCGTCGAGGCCCAGACCAAAAAGCTCTTTAAGGTCTGCACGCTGCGCCACATTCCCATCTTCACCTTTGTGAACAAGCTCGACCACGAGGCCCGCGATCCGTTTGAGCTCATGGAAGAGATCGAGAATGTCCTGGGCATCAATACGTATCCCATGAACTGGCCGATCGGCAGCGGCCGCAACTTCCGCGGTGTGTTCGATCGCCAGACCCGTCGCGTTATCGCCTTTGAGGGCGACGGCCACGCCAACGCCACCAAGAAGGTCGCCGAGGTCGAGGCCGAGCTGGGCGACCCCGCTATGGACGAGCTCATCGGCGAGGAGAACCATAAGAACCTGATGGACGACATCGAGCTGCTCGATGGTGCCGGCGACGAGCTCGACTTGGATGCCGTGGCCTGCGGCAAGCTAAGCCCGGCGTTCTTTGGCTCGGCGCTCACCAACTTTGGCGTGGAGCCCTTCCTCAAGGAGTTCCTGCGCCTGGCCCCGACGCCGCGCGCCTATACCGATACGCTCACCAACGAGCCGGTCGATCCCTGCCGCGACGACTTCAGCGGCTTTGTGTTTAAGATCCAGGCCAACATGGACAAGAACCACCGCGACCGCATCGCCTTTGTGCGCATTTGCTCGGGCAAGTTCGAGCGCGGCATGGACGCCTTCCACGTGCAGGGCAACCGCAAGCTCAAGCTTGCCACGGGTACCTCGATGATGGCCGATGACCGCGCCATCGTGGACGAGGCGTATGCGGGCGATATCGTGGGCCTGTTCGACCCGGGTATCTTTAGCATCGGCGACACCGTGTGCTCCGGCAAGCGCCACGTGCAGTATCCGCAGATCCCGACGTTTGCCCCCGAGATGTTCGCTCGCATTACGCAGGTCGATACGCTCAAACGCAAGCAGTTCGTCAAGGGCATGGAGGAGCTTGCCCAGGAGGGAGCTATCCAGATCTTCCGCGAGCTGGGTGCCGGTATGGAGAGCGTCATCGTGGGCGTGGTCGGCGTGCTGCAGTTTGAGGTACTCGAGCGCCGCCTCAAGGCCGAGTACCGTGTTGAGGTTCGTCGCCAGCCGCTGCCCTATACGGACATCCGCTGGATCCAGAACGACCCCGACACCATCGATATCCCGGGCCTTTCGCTCACGCGCGACACCCTGCGCGTCGAGGACATGCGCGGCGGCAAGCTGCTGCTGTTCACGAGTCCGTGGAACGTGGATTGGGCAACCGACCACAACCCCGACCTTATCCTGTCGGAGTTTGGCAACGTAGCGTTTTAACGCATCGGCGCGGTGGCCCTGCGGGGCTGCCGCGCCGTTTGCTTGCCTGATGCCGTGTGAGCGGCTATCATACCCACCGTCGTCTCAAGACCGGGGCGTCCGAGCAGTTCGGGTCCGATATCCTGCTCGTTAAACCTAAAACCAAAGGAGTACATAATGATCAAGAAGGTCATGGAGGACTACAAGGTCCTGTTGCGGAGCATTCCCGCGGCAACGGTTTCGCTGTTTTTCGTGAGTGTCATCATGATGAACCTGCTGGCCAACAAAGAGCTCATCAGCCTGCCGTATCTGGCACTCGATTGCGGCTTTGTGGTGAGCTGGGTTTCGTTTTTGTGCCAGGACATGATCTGCAAACGCTTTGGCGCCAAGGCATCCATCAAAATCTCTATCCTCGCGCTGCTGGTCAACCTGGCCGTGAGCCTGTGCTTTTGGGCATGCTCGCTCACGCCCGGTATGTGGGGCGCCTACTACGACACGGGCATGATCGAGGTCAACACTGCCCTTAACGCTACCATCGGTGGCACCTGGTACGTGGTGCTGGGCTCTTCGCTGGCAATGCTCGTCTCTGCCGTGGTTAACTCCACGCTCAACCAGTCGCTCGGCCGCATGCTCAAAAAGAATAATTTTGCGAGCTTCGCCTTCCGCTCCTATGTGTCCACGGGTGTTGGCCAGTTTATCGACAACCTGGTCTTTGCCATTGTGGTGAGCCACACGTTCTTTGGTTGGACCTGGGTGCAGGTCCTTATGTGCTCGCTGACCGGCGCTGTCGCCGAGCTGCTGTGCGAGGTCTTCCTGAGCCCCGTGGGCTACAAGGTCGTGCGTGGCTGGGAGCGTGAGAATGTGGGCGCCGAGTACCTCGAGCGCCACGCAACCGCCTAAGGAGCAAGTATGCGGGTTTTGATCACGGGCGCTTCGGGCGGTATCGGAGCCGCGTGCGTGCAGCGCTTTTTGGACGAGGGCCACGAGGTCGTGGGCTTTGATCTGCTGCCGGCGGCGATCGAACACGAGCGCTACCGCCATCTGATCGTTGATGTACGCGAGCCGGACTCGTTTCCAGGCGATCTTGAACCCCAGGTAATCGTGAACGTTGCCGGTACGCAGGATTCGGCCGACGATATTGCTGCCAACCTGCGTGGCACCATCAACGTGACCGAGCACTACGCCTTTGTGGGGGAGGGGCTTGCCGCCAAGCCGACACTGGCTATCAAATCCGTGGTCAATGTGGGGTCGGCGAGCGGACATACGGGATCGGAGTTTCCCGCCTATGCTGCCAGCAAGGGCGGCGTTATCGCCTACACCAAGAACCTTGCAAACCGCCTGGCGCCGCAGGCCATTGCCAACAGTGTGGACCCGGGCGGCGTTATCACGCCGCTCAACCGTTGCGTGATGGAAGACGAACACCTGTGGAACCAGATTATGGAGCTCACGCCGCTTAAACGCTGGGCCACCGCCCAAGAGATCGCCGAGTGGATCTACTTTGTGGGCGTGACCAACCGGTTTATGACCGGGCAGAGCCTGCTGATCGATGGCGGCGAGGCCGGCCGCACCCAGTTTATCTGGCCCGAGTAGAAAACGCGCCCGACGGAAAGCCGTCGGGCGCGTTTTTGATGTATCGATTTTTAGCTGAGGCAAGTCCAGTTGACGGGGGTCGAGCCGTGCTGTTCGAGTAGCCGATTGGCAGCGGAGAAGGGGCGCGACCCCATAAAAGCGGGGAGTTCTGCCGTGGCACGGTTGGCCGAAAGCGGCGAGGGGTGCGTAGAGGCCAGGCAGAACTTGCCGGTTGCCTTGCCCGCGCCGATTGCGGCGAGCTTGCCTTCGACCATCTGCTGGGCAAAGCGGCCCCATGCCAAAAAGACTACCGGCTGGGGCAGCTGGCAGCAGCGTTCGATAACGTAGTCGGTGAGCGTGCTCCAGCCCAGCTTGGCGTGCGAGTTCGCGGCATGCTCGCGCACGGTGAGCGTAGTGTTGAGGAGCAGGACGCACTGTTGTGCCCATGGGGTTAGGTCTCCCGTGGCGGGAATGGGGCAGCCCAGATCGGCTTTGAGCTCCTTATAGATGTTGCGCAGGCTCGGCGGCAACTTGGTTTGCGTCGCGGGGACCGAGAACGACAGCCCCATTGCCTGGTTGGGTCCGTGATAGGGGTCTTGACCCAAGATGACAACCTTGACCTGGTCGGCCGGCGTGTAGGCGAGGGCATTGAGGATGTCGTCTTGTGCCGGGTAGATGGTTTGCTCGGCACGCAAAAGGGCGATGCGCTCGAGCAGCTGGTTCGTAGTGTCACGTACCGGCTGCGGCGCATCGCCCAACCAAGTTGCTATGTTGCGGTCGCGGGTCGCGGCGTCCATGGGGCTCCTTTGCGTCAGATGCTCTGTTGACATCTATTGTAAAGGCGCACCGGTTGCCTTTATGCCACGGCTGTATGAGGAGTGGGGTCTACGAGACGTGCTCGGGCGCTCCTGCCATGCGAGCCTGTCCATGTGCGCGAAGGTGCGGAAGTTCGACGGTTGCCACCATGACGCCGGTGAGGATGAGAGCGGCGCCAAAGAAGGCGATGGGGCTCAGGACCTCGCCGACCAGGAAGAACGAGAAGACGGCGGAGCATACCGGCTCGAGCGAGAAGGCGAAGCCGGTGGTCTCGGCGGGCACATGGGGCTGCACGAGTGTCTGGGTGATAAAGCCGTAGGCAGAGCAGATGAGTGCGAGCGCGACGACAACGACGATCTCGCTGGGCGTGCCGGGAAGCGTGAAGCCGCCAAAGGTGAATGCGGCGATACCCGAGAATAAGCCGCCGAAGCCCAGCTGCCAAACGCCCAGGGCCAGCGGGTCGACATCTTCGACAAAGCGCTTCGCCACAATGATATGGCCGGCATAGACAAAAGCGGAGAGCAGCATGATGAGCGCGCCCGGGTTCAGACTGGTGAAGTCGGCGCCCGAGAGCAGCAACATACCGCAGGTGACGATGGCGGTGCCGATGAGCACTTTGCGCTCAGGGGCACGACGCAGCAGGGCGGCGTTGGCAAACGGCACGATCACGACCGTCAGGCTCTGCAAAAAGCCGGCGGTGGAGGCGGAGGTGAGGCTGGAGCCCAGGCACATGCAGGTGAGTTCGGTTGCCATAATGGCGCCGATGATGGCAGCGCGGACCATAAGGTCGCGGTTGATGCGGAAAGCGCGCTTGTGGAAGAGCAGCAGGCAAGCCACAAAGGCGATGATGCAGCGCAGCGCAACGATGCTCGTGGCGTTCATACTGTCCATGCCGATCTTCATGAGGGGGTACGAAAAGCCCCATGCGACGGGAACGGAAAATGAGAGCGCGATTGCTTTTTTGCGATCCATGGGACTCCTTTTGTTACAGAACGGTTTCGTAAAAAGGATTCTGCTCCCAGATGTGGATGTAGTAAAGCGAATGTATCTTCAGTATGATTAAGAAATGCTAATGTCATTAGGAAAAGCGCTGGCAAAACGTTTTACGGCTGCATTGATGTGGAGGCACGATGGCATCGCGGTATCAGATTGTTTGTATGGTGGTCGATCGCGGCAGTCTTAAGGGCGCGGCGGACGAGTTGGGCTATACACAAAGTGCGGTGAGCCAGGCCGTCAAGGCGCTCGAGCGCGAGCTGGGCACCACGCTTATCGAGCGCGGAAAGCAGGGCGTTTTGCTTACGCACGATGGCAAGCAGTATCTGCCGTACCTGCGCCAGATCGTGACCGCCGAGGCCGAGCTCGAGGGCAAGCGCCAGGAGCTGCTGGGGCTTTCGTCGACTGATATTCGCATTGCGACGTTTACCAACGTGAGTCGAACCGTGCTGCCGCGTGTGATCCGCGACTTTGGAGCGCTGCACCCGGGCGTGCACTTTACCCTCAAGCAGGGCGATTACACGCGCAACGCCCAGTGGGTGCACGATGGCGTGGTTGATTTTTGTTTTACGGCGCGCGGATTTACCGCTGGGCTCGAGAAGCGCGTGGTCTATCACGACGAGTTGGTGGCGCTGCTGCCGGCTGCGCATCCGCTGGCGGCAAAGGAAAAGGTGACGCTCGCCGACCTGGCGTCCGAGCCGTTTGTGCTGCTGGATGAGGGCGAACAGAGTCTGGTGCTCGATGCATTCGCAACGCATGGGCTGTCGCCGCACGTGACGAGTGAAGTGACCGACGACTACACCATTATGGCGATGGTGGAGGAGGGCCTAGGCGTGAGCATGCTCTACCGTCGTACTGTGGAGGGCATGCGAGCCGATATTCGTGTGCGGCCCATCGTGCATGCCCCCTCGCGCGACGTGGTGGCCGCCTGGCGCAGCTGGGACACCATGCCCATCGCCACGAGGCACTTTATCGACTATATGAGCTCGCATATTGTCAATTAATGACTGGCGTGGCGTTGAGTGCGGTGTTTAGCGGGCTGTCGCTTTGGCTTGGGTGGCGCGATAGGTGCGTGCCGGGTGGCAAAGCAGCACCGCCACGACCATAAAGAACGCCGTGGTGCCCAGGCTGATGGGGTAGACCATCATGATGTTCGCAAAGGTGCGGAAGTGCGGGAACACGCAGAACACCCAATAGAAGCGGATGCCGCAGACGCAGATCATGGTGATGAGGGCGGGCGTGAGCGAGATACCAAAGCCGCGCAGGTAGCCCGACATGTTTTCGTAGAACATGCTAAAGGCGTACGCCGGGAAGATCGAGCACACGCGGATGTAGCCGATCGAGACGATGTTGGGATCGCTGTTAAAGAGCGACAAGATCTCGCGCCCCAGGCCGACAATAACGATAATCGTGGTGAGTGCAACGATACCGCCTTCGACCAGGCAGACCTTGAGCGTTTTGGTGCAGCGGTCGATCTGGCGGGCACCGTGATTTTGTCCCACAAAGGTGGTGCAAGCCTGGCTAAAGCTGTTGAGCAGGTTGTAGCACACGTACTCCAGGCTCATGGCGGCGCTCGATGCCGCCATGACCTCGGTGCCCAGGCTGTTGATGGCGGACTGGATGATGATGTTGGCGACGGCAAAGACGGCGCTTTGGATGCCGGCGGGCAGGCCGATCTTGACGATGCGCTTGAGGGCGACGGGGTCGATAGCCAAGTCACGCGGGGTGACGCGGACGACAGAGTCGGTCTTGAGCAGGCGGATAAAGAGCGTAGCGGCGCTGACGGTGTAGGCGATGGCGGTGGCGATGGCGACGCCTGCGACGCCCCAGTGGAGTACGGGGACAAAGATGAGGTCCAGGCCAATGTTGAGGACGGTGGACACGGCAAGCGCCTGCAGCGGCATGCGGGTGATGCCGACGGAGCGGAAAATCGCGGCCTCAAAGTTGTAGAGCAAAATCGAGGGCATGCTCAGCAAAAAGACGCGTAGATAGAGTGAGGCGAGCGGCATGGTCTCGGCGGGAACGTTGAGCGCGGCGAGCATGGGCTCGGCAAAGATCTCGCCCAGTGCGATGACGACAAAGCCTACGAGCGCCATTAAAATCGAGGTATGGACGGCGCGTTTGACCATGTTCTGATCGTTGCGGCCGATAGCGTTGGCGATGACCACGTTGGAGCCAAGCGACATGCCAATAAACAGGTTGAGCATAAGACTGGTAAGCGGAACATTGGAGCCGACCGCCGCCATGGCGAGGGTTCCCCGGTCGCCCGAGAAGTTGCCGATGATGACCGTGGCGATGAGGTTCGACAGTTGCTCCAAGATGCTCGTGGCGGCCACGGGGAAGGCGAACAAGGGAACATTGCGCCACAGCGATCCGGTGGTCATGTCAATGTGCTTAGATGCGGTGTCAGCCATACGCTCTCAATCTCTAACATGCTTTTTTGTGCTTATTTGCGCAGACGATGATACTCCTAATCGGCTAGTCATTGGGGACGTTCTAAAACGACTAGTTATTCAAGAACGTCCCCAATGACTAGGCGGGGAAGGCGTGCGACAATGGTGGGCGTTGTGTTGTTCGCGCTAAGGAGTTGCCATGTTGTTGTGTCCCGTTTGCCATGAGCCGCTGGTGGATGACGAACGCGGTGCTGTATGCGCGAGCGGACACCGGTTTGACCGTGCGCGCGAGGGCTATCTATATCTCCTGCGCTCGTCCAAGAGCGGCGACTCCATGGGCGATCCCAAGTCGCAGGCGCGCAGCCGTCGCGACTTTCTGAACCGCGGTTACTATGCGCCTTTGCGCGATGCGATGGTCGAGCTGGTGCGCAAGCAGGTGTCTGAGCGCGCCGCGTCTACGAACGGCCCCATAGCGCTGCTCGATATTTGCTGCGGTGAGGGCTACTACACCAGCGCCATGGGCGCGGTGCCGGGCGTGGATGCTTACGGTTTCGACCTGGGCAAAGAGATGGTGCGCCTTGCCGCCAAGCGCGGCGACGCGACCTACTTCGTGGCCAACATGAAGGATATCCCCGTGGCTAATGGCGCCTTCGATATGGTGACCGAGCTCTTCGCTCCCTTTAACGAGCGTGAGTTTGCCCGGGTGCTGGCGCCAGAGGGCTCGCTCTATACCGTGGTGCCGGGTGCTCGTCACCTCTTTGGGCTCAAGGAGGTACTCTACGACACGCCGTACCTTAACGATGAGAAGCTGCCGAAGACCACTGAGCTCGAGTTGGTCGGAACGCAGCGGGTGTCTGCGAATATTACGCTTCAGACCCAGGCGGACATCGAGGCAGTGTTCCAGATGACGCCGTACTACTACCGCACGCGCCCCGCCGACAAAGAGCGCCTGGCAAACCTCGATACCCTTCAGACTGACATCGACTTCATCATCGCCGAGTACCGCCACAGCTAACAACCTGCCAAAAGGGGACAGGTTTATTTTGGTAGGTTTTATCTGGGCAAACGTAAAGGGCCAACCGCGTGCTACGCGATCGGCCCTTTTTATTGGCGTATATACCAGAGTCGCTGAGCGATTGACACGGATGTAACTTAGCTCAAACGGTCCATGCCCTCTTTTTTTACGCGGCTGGCGAGTACAAAGTAGATAATGCTGACAATCAGGCCGGTAAAATCGGGGATGCTTGAGCCGGTCCCACCCAAGAGGGGCAGGGAGAGAAGCAGGTTGATGGCCGAGCACGCTAGGCAGACGATGGACCAAATCCAAACAACGCCAGCCTTGGCGGGATTATTTGCCGCGCGGATGCCAAAGACGGCGGTCACAATTTCGACGATGCCCAATACGATGACGACGACGCAAGAGACGATTATGGCACTTGTGATATCGCCTGCCGCGCTGCCCGCAAAGAGCGCTGTGGCACCCATGCCTGCGCTCAGAATGCCGACGACAAAGAAGAAGAACGATAAGATTTTGAGTAATTTGCAGGCGTTGCTCATGGCTGGTCCTTTCGATACGGGTACGGCCGGTCTGGCGTAGCCCATGTGCTGTACATATGGTGAAGCACATTGTAGTTCAACGCGGCGATGCATGCGCCTGAAAGCGCTTTGAGCCTGCGCAGGCAGCCCCAACCTTTCAAAAGGGAAAGCTGGGCGTAAGCCAAATCGATGGCAGCTCATGTGCGGCGCTGAGATGATGAGGCCGTAACAAGGAGCTGGTCTCAAGGAGGACCCATGATGTACGGAGCAGGGCAAGTGCGTGAGCCGCGGTCGTTGGGAAGGCGCATGGGCGATTCTGTGATCGCTGCCGTGTGCACGGGATTGATGGCGGTGCTTTGCATCGGGATGCTGTGGGCCATGTCGCATGTGGGACAATAACGGACGGTTGGGTGCTGGCATAAACGGCGCTCACGTATTCGTTTTGCTTGTTAAGGAGTACCCATGGGCGTCGTCGATCCCTTTTCTGTTGCTCGGGCCGCGGGGCTTGAGCTGACCAGGAAGCCCGAGGGCCTCACGCTCACCGACGGCACGATGGAACTGCGTGCCGATTTTGGCCGCATGCTTCCACGACTCAAACAGGGCCGTCTGCAGCAAGAGCTGCTGGTAAAGGCTGCGCGCACAAAAGGCATCGAGCGCCCATGGGCGATTGATGCAACGGCAGGCTTTGGCGAGGATTCGCTGCTGTTGGCGGCCGCGGGCTTTACGGTCGATTTGTATGAGCAGGATTGCGTGATCGCGGCGCTCCTCAAGGATGCTTTGGATCGCGCGGCAGATGATCCGGCGCTTGCGGCTGCCGTGTCGCGCATGCGCTTACATGCGGGCGAGGACAGCATTGCCGGCCTTCACCATATAACTGAGCTAATCGAGCAGGGCGAGCTCGCGGCTCCCGATGTGGTGTATCTGGACCCCATGTTTCCCGAGCGCACCAAGAGCGCGGCGGTGAAAAAGAAGTTCCAACTCTTGCATCATCTGGAACAGCCATGTGCCGATGAGGAGACGTTGGTCGAAGCTGCGCTTGCGGTGCGGCCGCGCAAGGTCGTTATCAAGCGGCCGGTGAAGGGGCCACTGCTTGCCGGCGTTAAGCCGAGCTATCAACTTGCGGGCAAGGCCGTTCGCTACGATGTTTTGGTGCCGCCGCGCCCGTAGCTTGCGTGCGATGGTTGGCGCTCCGTCAGTGCCGTGCCGATGCGGGGCCTATTTCCAAGGGTGCGACGTCAGGTGCCAGCCGCCGCAGTATTCGCATTTGTAGCAGGCCAAACCACGCCGCCCGCGGTTTTCGCAGTCGGCCATAACTGCCTCGGCCTCGGCGCGCGTGTCGTAACGGTTTTTGCGTTCGCACGACTTGTAGCGCCAGGCCTCATCGCGCTCGGCGTCCAGGGCGTCGCGGCGCTCGTCCTCGCGCGCAAACAGGTCGCTCATATCGCCGCCCGTGGCAGCGCCCAAAAACTCGCTTTTTGCTTTTGACCAGGCGGCTCGCTTTTTGCTTCCCATCTGCTTCGTGCCCCTCTCCAAACGCTGGTATCATTGCCCAATCAAAGTGATACCAATAAACGTGAGGTCGCCGCGTGATGATCAGAAAAACCCTCGATACCGACATTCCCGCCGTCATGGCTATCTATGACACGGCCCGCGCCTTTATGCGCGCGCATGGCAACGCCACGCAGTGGCCCGAGGGCACGCCTTCTGCCGAGCAGCTGGCTGCCGATATCGCCGCCGGTGGCAGCTATGTTTGTGAAGTCGACGGCCGCGTGGTGGCGACGTTTGCCTTTTTGCCGGGCCCGGACGAGTGCTATGACGTAATTGAGGACGGGCAATGGCGCAGCGACACTCCGTACGCCGTGCTGCACCGTGTGGCATCCGACGGCACCGTGCACGGTATCGCGGCTGCGATGTTTGCCTTTGCTAAAGAGCGTGCCGATCACCTGCGTATCGACACACACCAAGACAACCTGCCCATGCAGGGTGCCATCGTCAAGGCCGGATTTGAGCGCGCCGGCGTCGTGTATGTGTCCGATGGCACTCCGCGCGTTGCCTTCGATTGGCTGCGTGAGGCATAAGAGCGGAGACGCGTATCAACAATTCGCGCGAACGAAAATGGCTCCGGGTGGGGCCATTTTCGTCCGCCGCGCTGTTTTGCAAGCCGGCTTTCGCAAGGCGCGAACCTACGAAAATCGCCGCGCGGCAACGCGGGGCGATGAGCTCGGTCGGGGGATAGGGCCCGCTTCGCCCGCCGGCCCGTAAATTGTATCATCCAGTGTGGAACGAGGACGCCCGTTGCCGCGTGCGATGGGCTTGTAATAAGAGGAGAGCCATGTCGAAGCAAGCGGTCGTTGGAATCTTGGCGCATGTCGATGCCGGCAAGACCACGTTGGCCGAGGCCATGCTGTTCAACGCGGGTCGCATTCGCAAGCGCGGCCGCGTTGACGATGGCGATTCGCACCTGGACACTAACGCGATCGAGCGCGAGCGCGGCATTACGATCTTCTCGTCGCAGGCCGTGCTCGACCATGGCGATACCCATGTCATGCTCGTGGATGCACCGGGGCATGTCGATTTTTCGGCCGAGGCGGAGCGCACGCTGCGCGCGCTCGACTATGCGATTTTGGTTGTGGGTGCCAACGACGGCGTGCAGGGGCACACCGAAACCCTGTGGCGCCTGCTTGTGCGCTATGACATCCCGACGTTCGTCTATATCAACAAAATCGATTTGGAGAATCCCGGCTGCGATGTTTTGCTGGCACAGCTTGGGCAGCGTCTTTCCGAAGGCTGCCTGGATGCCAACGAATTGTTGGCGGGCGGCACCGTTCAGGAGGACGCTGCTGCGTTGGACGAGGCTGCGCTCGAGGAGTTTCTTGAGGCGGGTGAGCTTTCCGTCGCAACGCTGTCGCGCATGGTTGCCGAGCGCAAGCTCTTTCCCTGTTTTGCCGGGTCGGCGCTCAAGGACCAAGGCGTGGACGAGCTGCTAGATGGCATGTGTACACTGATGCGTGAACAGACGTGGCTCCCGGAGTTTGCCGCGCGCGTCTATCGTGTCAGCCGCGGGGATCGCGGCGAGCGCTTGGCTTGGGTTAAAGTGACCGGCGGCACGCTGCATGCCAAGCAGATGATTGACGGACGTTCCGGTGCCGAGACATGGGAGCAGAAGATCGACCAGGTGCGCATCTATAACGGCGAGAAATACGAGCTTGTCCAAGAAGTTGCTGCTGGCGGTATTTGTACCGTGACGGGTCTTACGCACGTTCGTCCGGGGGATGCCCTAGGCGCGGAGCCCGTGGGCGATGCGCCCGTCATCGCTCCGGTCCTCACCTATACGGTGCTTCCGGGCGAACACGATGTCCATGCGGTGTTCAAAGCGCTGACTGAGCTGGCGGATGAAGATCCCATGCTCGGCGTAAGCTGGAACACGCATCTGGAACAGATTCACCTGCAGCTGATGGGCGCCGTGCAGCTCGAGGTCGTGCAGCGGGTGTTGGCTGATCGCTTTGGCCTTTCGGTTGGGTTTGAGCCTGGCGGCATCCTCTATAAGGAGACCATTTCGCAGCCGGTCGAGGGCGTGGGCCACTTTGAGCCACTGCGCCACTATGCCGAGGTGCATCTGCGCCTGGAGCCGTTGCCAGCGGGTTCGGGCGTACAGTTTGGCACCGTGACTTCGACCGACGAGCTCGATCTTAACTGGCAACGTTTGGCGCTCACCAACGCTATGGAGCGCGATCACCTGGGCGTGCTGACCGGCTCGCCCATCACCGATGTGCGCATTACGCTCACGGGTGGCCGCGCGCATGCCAAACACACCGAGGGCGGCGACTTTCGTCAGGCCACGTACCGCGCGATTCGCCAGGGGCTCATGCAGGCGCGTGAGGCCGGCGCGGCGGTGCTGTTGGAGCCGTGGTATCGCTTTGATCTCGAGGTGCCGGGGGAGTGCGTGGGCCGGGCACTCTCGGATGCCACGCGCATGGGTGCCGAGTACGAGCCCCCGACGATGGCGGGGGACCGGGCGGAGCTTGTGGGTCGCGTGCCGGCATCTGAGGTGCAGGATTACGCGCTGGAGGTGGCCGCCTACACGAGTGGTCGTGGGCATCTGTACCTGGAGTTCGCCGGCTATGCGGCTTGCCATGATGCCGAGCGCGTCATCGAGGCGGCCGCCTATGAGCCCGAGGCCGATCTGCCCAACACGCCCGACTCGGTCTTTTGCTCTCGCGGCGCCGGCTACACGGTCAAATGGTACGACGTACCCACCGCAGCCCACGTAAAGGTCGATTCCGCCACCTTCCGCCCCTGGCGAGCGGCAGACGCGGAGTTTTTCGGCCACATGTGACAAAGGGATAGCTCCTTTGTCACATGCTATTGGTATAACTCGGTACAAGTTGGTATAACTATTACCAGGGTTTGCCAATCCGAGGAGGCCGACATGAACCCGAATCCCTTTAAGCCAACGGCAGGCAAGCGGCCTCCGATACTCATCGGTCGTGAGTCGGTCATCGAAGATTTCGAGGAAGGGCTCGATAACGGCGCCGGAGCGCCGGGCAGGCTCATGCTCATTACGGGAAACCGCGGCTGCGGCAAGACGGTTCTCCTGCGGGAGCTGCAACGTCTGGCCAGCGAGCGCGGATGGGCGGTTGTCTCCGATTCCGCTTCGCTTGGCTTATGCGACCGCTTGGCCGACGCGCTTCGCTCGAATAAACCCGTTGTGACGTCAATGGAGTTCGGTCCGTCGTTTGGCCGGATGTCGGTCGAGGTGGCGCGAGCAAAGGGCGAGACGTTGCGAGGGCTGGTCAACGAGCGCCTCAAGAAGCTCGGTCCAGGCAAGGGCATACTGTTTGCGATTGACGAGGCACAATCGGCGTCTATCGAGGAACTGGCGGCCCTTGCCGTTCTCTATCAGCAGGTGCTCGGAGACCAGGATGCCACGGGCTTGTCCGATAGCGACCAGCGCGGTCTTGCGCTGGTGTTCGCCGGCTTACCCAGTATGGTTGATGACTTGCTCGAAGAGCCGAGCGTGACGTTTTTGCGGCGTGCCCAGCAGCGTACGCTGGGGGCGATTTCTTTGCCCAAGGTGCGCGATTCATATATCCAGACGGTCAAAGACGCTGGTCTTTACGTTGACGCGGAGACGGCAGACCTTGCGGCACGTAAGAGCATGGGACATCCCTATATGGTTCAGCTCGTGGGTTATTACATGTGGCGATCTGCTGTTCGACGCGGCTCGCAGGTCATCGAAAGGCGCGATGTCGAGGATGGCCATGCGGATGCCGTCTCCGAGTTCTACGAAGCGGTTGACGCGCCCCTGTATTACGGGCTGCGCAGTCCACAGCGCCTTTTTATCGAGGCTATGGCGGTTGACGAGAACAAACCGACGCGCATGGCGGATATCATTGAGCGTTGTGATCGTACCCAGAGCTGGGCGAGTAAATATCGCGCAAGCCTGATTCGCGAGCGCGTCATCGAGGCTGCCGGATACGGCCTCGTCCGGTTTACCGTGCCCATGCTGGGCGCGTACGTTCGCGATCGAGTTTTATGGCATGAGTAGGGTGATAAAGGTGACGGAACAGAAGATGAGCCCGCAGGCTATCGAGGTGCGTGGCGCGCGCGTTCATAACCTTAAAGACATCGATATCGATATTCCGCTGGGAAAGCTTGTGGGCATTGCCGGCGTGTCGGGTTCGGGCAAGAGTTCGCTGGCGCTGGGGGTTCTTTATTCCGAGGGCTCGCGCCGTTACCTGGAGGCGCTCAGCACCTATACCCGCCGTCGCCTGACGCAGGCCGAGCACGCTCAGGTGGATGAGGTATTGCACGTGCCGGCGGCACTTGCATTGCATCAGCGCCCCAGCGTGCCGGGCGTGCGGTCCACTTTTGGCACCATGACTGAACTCAACAATAGCCTGCGTCTGCTCTTTAGCCGTTGCGCCCATCATGTGTGCCCGCATTGCGGGGCGCGTGTGGAGCCGAGCCTTAACGTTGCCGCAGGCCTGTCGCTCGCGTGCCCTGCATGCGGTCGTGAGTTCTACGCGCCGAGCGCCGAGGACCTTGCGTTTAACAGCGGCGGTGCGTGTCCCACCTGCGGCGGCACCGGTGTCATGCGCGAGGTGGACGAGGCGAGCTTGGTACCCGACGAGTCAAAGGCTATCAACGAGGGCGCGGTGCTTCCTTGGGGCACGCTCATGTGGGATCTGATGAAGCAGGTGGCCGGCGAGATGGGCGTGCGCACCGACGTGCCGTTTAACCAGCTCACGCCTCAAGAGCGCGACATCGTGTTTCATGGCCCGGCGGTTAAGAAGCACATTCTTTACGTTCCCAAGAACGGCGAGGGCGCTACGCCGCTCGACTTTACCTATTACAACGCCGTCTATACCGTCGAGAATGCGCTCGCCAAGGTTAAGGACGATAAGGGTTTAAAACGCGTTGCGCGCTTTTTGCGCGAGGGGCCATGCCGCGATTGCGGCGGCACGCGTCTCTCCGAGGCTGCGCGCCTGCCTCAGGTGCGCGGTATCAATTTGGCGCAGGCCGCGGCCATGACGCTAGGCGAGGCGATTGAGTGGGTGCGCGGGGTGCCCGCATCCTTGCCAATCGAGATGCGGCCCATGGCGACGGATATATGCGATTCGTTTTTGAGCGCGGCCCGTCGTCTGGTCGACCTGGGGCTTGACTATCTCTCGCTCGACCGCGCCGGCGCCACGCTCTCCACGGGTGAACGCCAGCGCGTCCAGCTTGCTCGCGTGGTGCGCAACCGATCGACGGGCGTGCTCTATGTGCTGGACGAGCCCTCGATTGGCTTGCATCCGGCAAATGTCGACGGTCTGGTTGGCGTGATGCGCGATTTGGTGGATGACGGCAACACCGTGGTTGTTGTCGATCACGACACGCGCGTGCTGGCGGAAGCCGACTATCTGGTCGAGATGGGCCCCGTTGCCGGAGCGGGCGGCGGCAATGTGATCGCCGCTGGTAGGGTAGACGAGGTCGAGCAATCGCAGGGCAGCCGTATCGCGCCGTTTTTGCGCGCCGAGCCCAAGCGCTTGCGTCCGCAGGTGACTGACGAGGAAATGTTCGACCAGGGGCATATCCACCTGGCAACCGATGCTATCCATACCGTCAAGCCGCTCGAAGTCGATATCCCGCGCGGCCGCCTTGTCGCGGTGACGGGCGTTTCGGGTTCGGGTAAGACGACGTTGGTACTTGAGACGCTCATCCCGGCGCTTAAGGCGCAGGCAGCTGGTGAGCGCTTGCCACGCCACGTGCGCTGGATCGACGCCGAGGGTATCACACGCGCCAACCTGATTGACGCCACACCCATCGGTGCCAACGTGCGCTCGACGGTAGCGACCTATGCCGACATCCATGATGAGCTGCGCCGCGCCTTCGCCCGTACGCCCGAGGCCAAGGCAGCCGGCTACAAGGCGGGCGCCTTCAGCTACAACACTGGCGCCTTGCGCTGCCCTACGTGTGACGGTACGGGATCGATATCGCTCGACGTGCAGTTTTTGCCCGATGTCGAGATCGTCTGCCCGGCATGTCGCGGTTCGCGTTATGCAGACGCGGCTTCGCGTATCCATCGCGAGGGCAAGGACGGGAGCTTGTTGACGTTGCCGCAGCTCATGGATATGAGTGTGGATGAGGCGCTCGACGCCACGGTGGGACTCAAGAAGGTTCAGGCGCGCTTGCAGACCTTACACGACCTGGGCTTGGGCTATCTCACCTTGGGTGAGCCCACACCGGCGCTCTCGGGCGGTGAGGCGCAGCGCCTTAAGCTCGCGAGCGAGATGGGCCGCGTGCAGGATGATGCCGTATTCGTATTTGACGAGCCCACGATCGGCCTGCATCCGCTCGATGTTCAGGTGCT
>CAJMAZ010000012.1:0-46897 GCA_905211535.1 uncultured Collinsella sp.
TACGAACGGGCGACGCATGTCATTAAGCAAAACTACATCGAGAAACAGGAAAGATGAGGTGAACAAAATGCTCGATTTAACAAAATTCACGACCGAACAGCGTAATCAAAGGTCAATGGACCTCGATACGATGACATCGCTGCAAATCGTCACGACGATGAACGATGAGGATCTTCGTGCCGTCCAGTCGGTCACGAAAGTGTTGCCCCAGGTTGCCACAGCAATCGACTGGGCTGCTGAGGCACTCGAGCGCGGCGGGCGCGTCTTTTACATGGGCGCAGGCACCAGCGGTCGTCTGGGCGTACTCGACGCTTCGGAGTGTCCGCCCACGTTTGGCGTGTCACCCGACCTGATTGTCGGGCTCATTGCCGGAGGCGAGACGGCGTTTATCAAGGCTGTCGAAGGTGCCGAAGACAGCGAGGAGCTTGGCGCGAGCGACCTGCGAGAGCGTGGACTCTCGAACAAGGATCTTGTCGTTGGCCTGGCGGCAAGCGGTCGTACTCCTTATGTGGTGGGCGGCCTTGCGTACGCCAAGGCAGCTGGGTGCAAGACCATTGCAATTGCCTGCAACCAAGGGTCGAAGATCGGGGAGAGCGCAGATCTTGCCATTGAGCCCGTGCCCGGTCCCGAGGTGCTGACCGGCTCAACGAGGCTCAAGGCGGGAACGGTTCAAAAGCTCATTCTCAACATGATTTCGACCGGTGCCATGGTCAAGATCGGCAAGGTATACCAAAACCTGATGGTCGATGTGCAGCAGACGAACGAGAAGTTGGTGGTGCGCGGCCAGAACATCGTGATGGAGGCGACCGGCTGCACGCGCGAGCGCGCTGTTCAGGCGCTTGCAGATGCCGGCGGCCATGTAAAAACCGCTATTGTCTCGATACTGCTGGACTGCGATGCCGAGCAGGCTGCGGTGGCTCTTGAGCGGGCACGAGGCCATGTCCGTGCTGCGGTGAGTGGCCATGAGAAGAGCAATGCCGACGCCCAATAGGTGCGCGGCGTGAGCTGATATGACATCCAGACGAGATACCCAATACAAGGAGGAGTTATGACGAACAAAGAGCTGGCCCAAAAGCTGTTGGACCTTTTGGGCGGTAAAGACAACGTGCTCGCAAACGCGGCGTGCATGACGCGCCTGCGCGTGACCGTCAAAGACACGGGCAACGTCGACACGGAGGGTATTAAGGCACTCGACGGCGTGATGGGCCTGGTCGAGGACGACACGATGCAGATCGTGCTGGGTCCGGGCAAGGTGAATAAGGTGCTCGAGGAGTTCTCCAAGCTCACCGGCCTTGCGAAAGGCGTTGCTGATGGGAGCGTGGTTGACGCTGCGGCCACAAACAAGGCCGCGCAGAAGGCCAAGTACGAGTCCAAACCGGTTCAGGCCTTCCTTAAGAAGATTTCCAACGTCTTCGTCGCCCTGCTTCCCGGCATCATTGCGGCTGGCCTCATCAACGGTATCTGCAACGTCATTAACGTCTCGACGGCAGGTGCGCTTGCAGGCGAGTGGTGGTACCAGGGCATTCGTTCCATGGGCTGGGCCCTGTTTGCCTATCTGCCCATCTTGGTGGGCTATAACGCGGCACGTGAGTTTGGTGGCTCTGCTGCGCTGGGCGGCATCGCCGGCATGATGTGTATCGCCAACAGCGCCATGCCCCTGCTTGCGCCTGGCGCGGCTGATCCTGCCACTGCCATTCTGCTGCCGCTCACCAGTGCGCAGTACAACCCCGCAGCGGGCGGCATGATCGCGGCTCTCATCGCTGGCGCATTTTTTGCCTGGATGGAGCGTCAGATTCGCAAGGTTATGCCCAACGCACTCGACACGTTCTTGTCCCCGCTGCTGGTGCTCATCATCGGCGCCTTTGCTCTGATGCTCGTCATCCAGCCGGTTGGCGCATGGCTGACGACTGCCATTTTTAGCGTTTTGACCTTTATCTTCGAGAAGCTGGGCGTCCTGGGCGGCTATATCCTGTCGGCAGGCTTCTTGCCGCTGGTGTCCGTCGGCCTGCATCAGGCGCTCACGCCGATCCACGCTATGCTCAACGATCCCGACGGCGCTACCAAGGGCATCAATTACCTGCTTCCCATCCTTATGATGGCTGGCGGCGGCCAGGTCGGTGCCGGTCTGGCGCTGTACTTTAAGACCAAGAACGCCAAGCTCAAGAAGTACGTCGCAGAGTCCATTCCCGTTGGAATCCTGGGTGTGGGCGAGCCTCTGATGTATGCTGTTACGCTGCCGCTCGTTCGTCCGTTTGTGACGGCCTGCCTGGGTGCCGGATTTGGCGGCGCGCTCGCGGCGCTGCTTCACATCGGCACGGTTTCTCAGGGCGTTTCCGGTCTGTTTGGCCTGCTGATCGTCGTTCCTGGCCAGCAGCTCGGCTACGTTGCCGCCATGCTGCTTGCCTATGCCGCCGGCTTTGTCCTGACGTGGTTCTTTGGCGTCGACGAGCAGAAGATCAACGAGTTCTTTGGCGAGTAGTTTGATATCGCGAGCCGTGTTGCTCGGGGCTCGCGGCGCGCGGCAGATTTCTTGATGCTATGGTTGTGCCGGCGGGGCTAACTGCTCCGCCGGCCTTTTTTAAAGGAGCGTTGAAGCGTGAAAACGGGTATTTCGATTTATCTTTCCAGCCCTTTGCGGGATATTGAGCGGACGATTGAGCGTGGTGCCGAGGCGGGTGCGCGCTATGCGTTTACCTCACTGCATATTCCCGAGGATGGGGGAGCGACGTATGCCGATAAGGTCCGTCATGTGCTGTCGCTGCTTTCCGCCCGCGGCATTGCGCTCATTGCCGATGTGGGGCCGCGTACGTGCGATTTGCTCGGGCTTGAGCGTATCGAGGACCTGCGCGATCTGGGGTTGGAATACCTTCGTTTGGACTATGGCTTTAGCGCCCAGCGGGTCGCGGAGCTGTCCGGTGTATTTCGCATTGTGGTCAATGCATCGACGGTGAGTTCTGATGAAATCGCATCGTGGCGTGAGGCCGGTGCCGATGTGACTCGTTTTGCCGCCTGCCACAATTTTTACCCCAAGCCTTATACCGGTTTAGCTCTTGAAGATGTTGCTCGGACGAATCTTCGTCTTGCGGCGCTTGGATTCGAAATCATGGCTTTTGTGCCGGGTGATGCTAACGTTCGCGGGCCGGTATTCGAGGGACTGCCGACGGTCGAGGCGCAGCGCGGTCGCGCGTCAAAGGTTGCTCTCAATATGCTTGAGCTTGCACATGGCGCCGATTGCGACATTGTGTTGGTCGGCGACCCCGATCTTTCCGATGCGGGCTGGGCGCAGTTTGCTCAAGTTTCCGCCGGATACGTGGATCTGCAATGCGAGCTTGAGCCCGGTTATGCCTATGTGCGCGGGCAGCTTCATCACGACCGGCCCGACTCGAGCGTCCTCATCTTTAGGTCTCAGGAGTCACGTACGACGCATAAGCCGGATTCCGTGCCGACGGATGCCGGAGCCGGCCTGCCGCGAAAGGCGGGGTCGATCGCTGTGAGCAATAGCGGATATGGGCGCTACGAAGGCGAGCTTGAGATTGCGCGGGTCGATCTTCCCGGTGACGAGCGCATGAACGTTGCGGGCCATATCACGCCCGAGGCAATGGAGCTGCTGCCGTTCATCAAACGCGGATTCGGGGTACGGTTCGTTTAGCGTGTGACCCGTGGGCTACAATTGGCCCATCATACGAAGGCGTCTCGTGTGGCGTGTGCCTGCGTTGGCCGATCTATATTCGGAGGATTCCCATGACTGTACTGTTTGTTGAATATCCCAAGTGCTCGACCTGTAAGAAGGCCAAGGCATGGCTGGACGAACATGGGGTAGAGTATATCGATCGCGATATCGTTTTGGACAATCCCACGGCTGATGAGCTTGCGACCTGGATTGCTCGTTCGGGGCTGCCGGTGCGGCGCTTCTTTAATTCGTCGGGCATGAAATATCGAGAGCTGGGCCTGAAGGCGCGTCTGGATGCGGGCATGACGGATCGGGAGTGCTACGAGCTGCTGGCGACCGACGGCATGCTGGTCAAGCGTCCGCTGCTGGTGGGCGACGACTTTGCGATTCCCGGCTTTAGGGAAGCGGCTTGGGCCGAGGCGTTGCTGTAGCGGCTGCGGAAAGTGCGACCCGGAATTCGCTTCCAGAATGGGATGCACTTTCCCAAAGTGGCCGGTTGCGGAAAGCACGTCCCATTCTGAGCTTCGATTGTGGGACACGGTTTCCGTTTGAGGGCTCGACGGGAAAGTGGGGACCAGTTTGAGCTTGAGGTCTGGGACGCACTTTCCGCCGGCGGGCCTGCCTCAGTCAGTCCGCCAGCTGCGCCCATTCGTGCGGATCGTAGACCTTTACGTGCTTGTTGGGCTTGCCGCTCCAGTACTCCTCGTCCATAAAGGGCAGATATGCCTGAACGCCGGGGCAGATAAAGGGAATCCGCTGCTGCTGCAGTCGCTCGCGCTGGCGCTGCTCCAGATGCGCCTCGGATATGACGGTCGGCATGCCGGACAGCTCGACCAAGCTTGCCTGGATGCGCTTGAGGTCGGGGAGCCCTGCGTGCCATGTCGTCCGCATGATCAAAAACGAGGCGCGGCGGTATTTTGCCTGCATCACCGTGATGGCGGGGCGTAACGTGGGGTGAATTTTGTCCCGTTCGGGCCAAAGGTCGGCAGTGATCTCGAGCCCCAGGGTCTCCCATAGGTAATCAAGCTCTTCGTCCATGGCGCCTCGATATCTACGCGATCATTGATACTTCGATTGTGTTGCCTGGTGCTATCGTTTTCACGGTAGAATCTGCCAACGGTTGACGGCTACCGCTCGCGGCGTTTTGCCCTTCGTGTACAGCGGTTGGCTTCACAGGTCCTTCACGGGTTGGACTAAATTAGGCCAATTTGACTGAATTTCAAAAAAGTCAAAATTGGGGCTTGCGTCACGGCGAGACTTCCCGTATATTTCTTTCTTGCGCAAAGGCACAGCCGAGCGCAGCGATGCAGTCATTGGGATGTCGTCTAATGGCAGGACAGCGGATTCTGGTTCCGTCAATGGGGGTTCGACTCCCTCCATCCCAGCCATTGCATTTGCTACATATGGCCCGTTCGTCTAGCGGTTTAGGACGCCGCCCTCTCAAGGCGGAGATCACCAGTTCGAATCTGGTACGGGCTACCAAAATTGAACGCCCGGGCCTCGTAAGAGACCCGGGTTTTGTGTATTGACCGTATATACGGCGCCTGCCGTGTTTCGCTCAGATCGAGGAGTAGCCATGGACCTGCCCATCAGCTTGCAAGACATCACGTATGCCGAGAACTATCTGGCGCAGGGCGACCTGGCTACGGCGACGCCGCTGCTGGAGCGTCTGGTGGAGCTCGCCGAGGAGTATATCGACGCTGAGTGCAAGACGGAGGAGAAGCGCCAATACTTTAGCTTCGATAGCAAGTTTGAGCGCTTGGCCTATCGCCGCGTGGAGAAGGATCCGCGCGAGCTCGTGCAGGTCGAGGTGCCGTTTGACCGCCTGTACTCTGACATGGCGTTTGCCTACATTCGCCAGCAGGATTATGTGAGCGCTCGCAATGCCCTGATGCAGGCCGTGCGTTGGGACCCCATGAACTGCAACTATCGCTTGGATTTGGCCGAGCTGTTCCGCGCACTCGAAGACAAGCAGGAATGGGCATCGCTCTCGTTCTCGGTGCTGGAGCGTGCAAGCGATGGCAAGTGCGCCGCCCGCGCTTACGCCAATCTGGGTCAGTACTTCTTGGAGCCCGAGACCGAGAACATTTCGGCTGCCGTGGGCTGCGCACGTCTGGCGCTGCGCCTGGCGCCCAACGATGCGCATACGACGCGCCTGCTCAACAAGATCCATACTACCTATCCGGATGCCGCCGAGGAGAGCGACGAGCATGTGATGGGCGAGCTGGCGTTGCAGGGCGTTCCGACCTCACCTTCGGCCGAGATTGCCATCTGCCTGATTATGTGCGCGACCGATGCTGCAAGCGACGGCGACAAACAGGAGGCGACGCGCCTGACGGTGCGCGCCCGCGACCTTGTGGGCGAGGAGGCCTGCGCGGCGATTATCAAGCTGGTGCGCGAGAGCGATGCTGAGCTCAATGCCGAGCGCAAGGCAAAGCGCGAGGCTGCGGGCTCAAACGCCGATGGCGCCAAGGAGGCCGGCGATGCCCAGTAAGCGCGAGCGCAAGCTCATTTCCAAGAATCGCTCGGCACATCACGAGTACTTTATCGATGAGACGTTCGAATGCGGTATTGAACTGAGTGGCACCGAGGTCAAGTCGATTCGCGAGCGCGCCTGCCAGATAACCGATACCTTCGCGCTGATCCGCGGCGGGGAGTGCTGGCTCGTCGGCCTGCATATCCACCCTTATAGCCATGGTGGCGTGTGGAATCGCGATCCTGACCGTCGGCGTCGTCTGCTGCTGCACCGCAAGGAGATCGACTTTCTTGACGGCAAACTTCGCAACCGTGGTTATGCGCTGGTTCCGTTGGAACTCTACTTTAATACCGACGGCCGCGTAAAGCTGCTGCTGGGTCTGGGTCGCGGCAAGAAGCTCTACGACAAGCGCGAGGATATGGCCAAGCGTGATGTCCAACGCGAGATCGACCGCGCCCTTAAGGAACGCAACCGCTAGGCACTCTGTATAAGTTGCGGTGGAATACGGACTGTTTTGCCTGTTTGAGGGACTATTCAGTCTCTATTTCACCGCAACTGTGGGTGTCTCATCTTTCTTACTGTTCTGGCACATATGTCTCAAAGGCGGCGTCCGTTATGGGTGCCGCCTTTTTTTGTGGGTACATACATCCATGAGGTTCCAACCTGAGCTAGGGGAGTGATCGTTATGGACAAAACTGCGTTCTTTACGATGCCGAGTGGCCTGTATGTGGTGAGTGCCGCGGCCGACGGGCTGCGTGCCGGCTGCGTTATCAACACAGCGGTGCAGGTGACGTCCGCCCCGCCGCGTATTTCGGTTGCCGTGAACAAGGACAATGTCACCTCGGGCGTCATCGCCTCGGCCAAAGCGTTCGCGCTGACCGTGATCGATCAGACCGCCGACATGCTCTACATCGGTAACTTTGGGTTCCGCACCAGCAGCGATTATGACAAGTTTGCCAAATACGAGACCCGCGAGACGGCTCTGGGCATGCCCTATGTGCCCGAGCACGCGGCGGCCCTGTTTAGCTGCCGTTTGATCGACACTGTGGATGTGGGCACGCATCTGCTGTTTATCGGCGAGGTCGAGGATGCCGAGCGCCTGAGCGACGAGGCTCCGTTGACGTACGACTACTATCACAAGGTTCTGAAGGGCAAGACGCCGCCCAAAGCCTCGTCGTATCAAGGCTAGAAATGTTCTAAAAATACTTGCATTATATTATTGAGAATCTATACTAATAGACGAAGTACATCACCAGTCGCGTTCGAGAGGAGAACATCATGGCTGAGGAGAAAAAGACGTATAAGTTCGTGTGCGTCGTTTGCGGTTACGAGGTTGAGGTCGACACGCCCGAGCTACCCGAGGACTACGTGTGCCCGGTGTGCGGCGTCGGTCCCGATCAGTTTGAGCTCGTCGAGGAGTAGCTCGTAGACACACGACTTGCAGCAACACATAGCTCTGTCCAAGGGTCCCGGTCGAATTCTCGGCCGGGGCCCTTTTGATTTATCTGACGGTTTAAAACTGCCTTACGTGTTACAGATTGAGACGTTATATCTGGACAGTCACGCCATCCCAATTACATCCCCGTTAGCAGCACGATGTCGAGAACCGTTACGATGACGCCGATTCCTACGAGCAACGCGTTGAGCGGGCGCGAGTTGGCGTATTTGCCCATGACACGGCGTGAGCTGGTGAGCCGTATGAGCACAAAGACCGTAATCGGCAGCTGAAGCGACAGCATTGCCTGACTCCAAATGAGACCCTCAAAAGGATTCGGGACGACCAGGCACGCCGCCACTGCGCCGACGAAACAGGTCGCCACCCCGATCGAGGAATGTCGGTCGTGGATGTCGTATTCCTCATCGAACATGCCCGCGGTGATGGTGCCCGCCGCCATGCCCGCCGTCACACTACTCGATAGGCCCGCAAACAGCAGTGCCACCGCAAAGATAGTCGAGCTCGCCGGGCCCAAGATGGGGGAGAGCGTGGCCGCTGCGACGGTGAGGTCGTCTACGACAATGCCGTGCGCAAAGAAGGTCGTTGCGGCCAGGATGACCATGGCCGAGTTGATTGCCCAGCCCACGCCCATCGAAAAGAGCGTGTCGAAGAGCTCGTAGCGAAGGCGTTCTTCGATAACCCGCTCGCCTTGGCCTTCGAAGTGCATGGATTGGATGACCTCGGAGTGCAGGAAGAGGTTGTGGGGCATAACGACCGCGCCTAGGATACTTACGATAATCGTGGCCGAACCGGTGAGCATACGGGGTGTGATCCAGCTTGTGGCGGCTTGCGGCCAGTCGACCTTGACTAGTGCAAGCTCGGCTAAAAACGAAAGTCCCACCACGCCCACGAAGGCGATGATCCAGCGTTCGGCGCGTTTGTAGGAGCTTGTCATGAGCTTGGCAATCGATGCCGCCGCCACGATGACGCAGCCCGCGCGCACGGGCAGGCCAAAGAGCATTTGAAGCGCGATCGCACCGCCCAGGACTTCGGCCATGGCGGTGGCGACCGTGGCTAGATACGCGCTGCCGAGTATCGCACGCCCGACGAGGCGGGGCAGGTGGCGCGTTGTGGCCTCGGCGAGACACATGCCCGTGGCGATACCCAGGTGCGCCGCGTTGTGCTGCAGCACGATGAGCATGATCGTGGACAGCGTGACGATCCACAGCAGCGCGTAGCCAAACTGCGAGCCGGCGGCCATGTTGGAGGCCCAGTTGCCCGGATCGATAAAGCCGACGGTCACGAGCAGCCCGGGGCCGATATGCCGTGCAATGTCTAGGCCTCCGTGACCGCCGGTGCGGTGCGAGCCAAAGTGTTGTTTGAGATGGTTGAGCATGGCTGGTTCCTGCGTTGGGGTGGCGTGGCGCTGCACTTGGGTTGCGCGGCGCCACGCCCTGGGTTTAGGTTTGGGCTACTTGTGCGCCTTGCCCTGATTGGCAACGGCATCGATCTTAGCGGCGATGGTTGCCGGGTCGCCGATGTAGCGCTTGTCGAGGACGTTGAACCCGGCATCGAAGGTGTAGACGAGCGGCACGCCGGTGGGGATGTTGACCTTGAGGATTTCCTCGGGTGTGAGGTGCTCGAACTTCATGACGAGCGAGCGCAGGGAGTTACCGTGTGCGGCGATGAACACGCGCTTGCCGGCGAGCATCTGCGGGCGAATCTCGTCCTCAAAGTAGGGCCAGGCGCGGGCGATGGTGTCCTTGAGGCACTCGGTGAGGGGCAGCTGGTCGGGCGCGACATCGCGGTATTGCTCCTGGGTGTGGGGGTCGCGCTCGTCTCCCGGCTCGAGCGCCGGCGGGCACACGTCGAAGGAGCGGCGCCAGATGAGCACCTGCTCGTCGCCGTGTTCGGCTGCGGCATCGGCTTTGTTGAGGCCCTGCAGCGCGCCATAGTGGCGCTCGTTGAGCTTCCAGGATTTGATGACGGGCAGCCACTCGCGATCCATTTGGCCGAGCACGATGTTGAGGGTATGGATTGCCCGCTTGAGGCGCGAGGTGTAGCAGATGTCAAAGTCGAAACCCGCTTCTTTGAGGGCTCGACCGCCTGCGGCGGCTTCTTCGCGGCCCGTGTCGGTGAGCTCAACATCGGTCCAGCCGGTGAACAGGTTGAGTTTGTTCCACTCGGATTCTCCGTGACGGATAAGGACAAGTTGCATCGTCTGTTGGTCTTTCTGGCGTGCCATGGGGGCCTCCTTGATCTGGCACGGCGCGCGTGCCGTTTGCTTGACGCCGCAAAGGATACCCGTTTTAGGCCAAATAGTTAACCAAGACTAACAAAATTGTTGTATTTGGATAGGCCGGTGGAAAGGGATTGCCGAAATGTCTTGATCTGTAACAACTAGGGATGGAAATTGGGTCTAGGTGTTACAGATCAAGACAGGAAGAAATGGTCCTATGGAAAATCTCGATCTGTAACAGCTGACCGCCAAAACTGACCCTTCGTGTTACAGATCGAGACATTCGGAACCGTCTCTCGAAAACATCTCAATCTGTAACAGTTAGTCGTCGAAATTGGGTCTTACTGTTACAGATTGAGATGTTTGAAGAGGTGAGTTTGCAGGCCGAACTTGGGGCCCTTGTTGTCGCCCTTGAGGTCGGCGGTGTCCACTCGTAGGGCGTGCGTTACGCGATTGTTTCGAAACGGGTGGGAAACACAACGGGCCGGCGATGCTCCTAGTATGCCTATTCAACTGACTGTCTAATATCTAGGGGAGGATCGCGATGCAGGCAGATTCCGCTCAGCAGCAGGGCCTTTATCGCCCCGAATTCGATCACGATGCATGTGGCATTGGCGCGCTTGCCGATATCAACGGTGAGCGCCATCACCAGATTCTGGACGATGCGCTGTCCATTCTGGTCAACTTGGAGCACCGCGGCGGCACGGGACTCGAGAAGAACACCGGCGACGGCGCTGGCATTCTGTTCCAGGTTCCGCATCACTTTTTCCGTAAAGAGGCCCAAAAGTGCGGCCAGATTCTGCCGGCAGAGGGCGACTATGGCGTGGCCATGCTGTTCTTCCCGCAGGACGACAAGGGCGTAGAGGATGCCCGCCGCGTGTTTGAGGAGGGCTGCGCCGAGGCCGGCGTGCCGCTGCTCTTTTGGCGCGAGGTGCCGGTCGACCCGCACGACCTGGGCGAGACGGCCCGCGCCTGTATGCCCACCATCTTGCAGGCCTTCCTGGGCCGTCCGGACGACACGCCGGCAGGTGACGCATTCGAGCGTCGTCTGTACGTGTGCCGCCGCACCATCGAGAAGAAGGCCGACGCCGAGTTTGCCCTGCGCGACAAGATCTTCTATGTGTGCTCCATGAGCTCGCGCACCATCGTGTATAAGGGTATGCTGGTCGCCACGCAGATGCGCCGCTTCTTCATCGACCTCAACGACGCCGCCGTCAAAACGGCCGTGGCGCTCGTTCACTCGCGCTACTCCACCAACACCACGCCCAGCTGGGAGCGTGCGCACCCCAACCGCTTTATCATCCACAACGGCGAGATCAACACCCTCAAGGGCAACGTCAACTGGATTCGCGCCCGCGAACCCAACCTGTACAGTCCCGTGCTGCAGCATGATCTTGAGCGCGTGATGCCGATCATCAACCGCGAGGGCTCCGACTCCGCGATTCTGGACAATGTGCTTGAGTTTTTGGTCATGAACGGTCGTCCGCTCACGCGTGCCGCATCCATGCTGCTGCCCGAGCCGTGGGACCACAACGACAGCCTGAGTGAGGAGCGCCGCGCCTACGACGCTTACCAGTCCATGCTCATGGAGCCGTGGGATGGCCCGGCGGCCATCGCCTTTACCGACGGCCGTACCCTGGGTGCCGCCCTCGACCGCAACGGCCTGCGCCCCGCCCGCTACTACGTGACGCGCGACGGTCGCTTTATGCTGGCAAGCGAGGTGGGCACCATCGAGGTGCGCCCCGAGAACATCCTGACGAGCGGCTGCCTGGGACCGGGTCAGATGCTCGAGGTCGACTTTGCCCGCGGCCGCGTGATCTACAACGACGAGCTGCGCGCCCGTTACGCCAAGGAAAAGCCCTATCGCGACTGGATCGCCGAGGAGACGCTGACCGTCGACGCGCTCGATGAGCCCGTTGCGCCCGCGCCCGCTGAGGATGCCGAGGTGCCCGCCGCCGTGCGCATGGCCAAGCTCGGGTATCACTGGGATGATGTTGACGAAGTCGTGCGCCCCATGGCCCAGCAGGGCAAGGCGCCGCTCGCCTCGATGGGCATCGATGCGCCGCTGGCCTGCCTGTCCAAGAAGACGCGTTCGTTCTTTGACTACTTCTATCAGTTGTTCGCTCAGGTCACAAACCCGCCCATCGACGCCCTACGCGAGCATATGGTCACCTCGACCACACTCTACCTGGGCAACCACGGCAACCTGCTCGAGGATTCCCGCACGGCCTGCCAGCTGGTGCGCTTGGAGCGCCCGTTGCTCAACGAGGAAGAGTTTGACCGCATCTGCGCCATCGACCGCGTGGGCTTTAAGACCCGCCGGTTCCGTGCCGTGTACCGCCGCGACGCGGGTGAGGGCGCGCTGCAGGCTGCGCTCAAGCAGCTTGCCGAAGACGTCGAGGCTGCGGTTCGCGATGGCGTGAACATCGTGGTGCTGAGCGACCGTGCCGCTGCGGGCGAGGTGCCCGTGCCGTCGCTGCTCGCCGTGGGCTGCGTGCACAACCACCTGATTCGCGCTGGCGTGCGTACCTTTGCCGACATCGTGGTGGAGTGCGGCGACGCCGTGTCCCCGCATGACTTTGCGGCGCTGGTGGGCTACTCCGCGAGCGGCATCTATCCGTACAACGCACATGCGTGCATCCGCGATCTGGCGGCACGCGGCGACCTGGACGTGACGGCCGAGCAGGGCATCGCCAACTACAACAAGGCTGCGACCGCCGGCATCGTCTCCATCATGTCCAAGATGGGCATCTCCACGGTGCAGAGCTACCATTCGGCGCAGATCTTCGAGGCCGTGGGCTTTACGCCGGAGTTCGTCAACGCGTACTTCGCCGGTACGGTGAGCCGTGTGGGCGGTATGGGTGTCGAGGACGTTGAGCGCGAGCAGAATGAGCGCTATGACGCTGCACTTGCCATCCTTAAGAGCCCGGCTCCCGATCAGCTGCCCACGCTGGGTCTGACCAAGTGGCGCCCGCTCGGCGGCGAGGATCACCTCATCGACCCCCAGACCGTCTACCTGCTGCAGACCGCCTGCCGCGAGGACAGCTACGATACCTTTAAGGAGTACAGCGCCCGCCTGCACCGCACCGGCCGTGCCGTGCGCCTGCGCGACCTGCTGGACTTTGATGCCAGCGGCCGTACTCCGGTGGCGCTTGACGAGGTCGAGCCCGCGCTCAACATCGTCCGCCGCTTTAACACCGGCGCCATGTCGTATGGCTCTATTAGCAAAGAGGCACACGAGTGCATGGCCATCGCCATGAACCGCCTGCACGGCCGTTCCAACTCCGGCGAGGGCGGTGAGGATCCGCGTCGCGAGACCCCGCTGGCCAACGGTGACTCCAAGAACTCCGCCATCAAGCAGGTGGCAAGCGCGCGCTTTGGCGTGACGAGCCGCTACCTGTGCAGCGCCTTCGAGATTCAGATCAAGATGGCCCAGGGCGCCAAGCCCGGCGAGGGCGGACACCTGCCCGGCAAGAAGGTCTATCCCTGGATCGCCGAGGTCCGTCAGTCCACGCCCGGCATCGGCCTGATCTCGCCTCCGCCGCATCACGACATCTACTCCATCGAGGACCTGGCAGAGCTGATCTTCGATCTTAAGAACGCCAACCCCGGCGCACGCGTGTCGGTCAAGCTGGTCAGCGAGGCCGGCGTCGGCACCATCGCCACCGGTGTGGCCAAGGGTGCTGCCGACAAGATCTTGATCAGCGGCCACAATGGCGGCTCGGGTGCCGCTGCGCGCGACTCTATCTGGCATGCGGGCCTGCCGCTGGAGCTTGGCCTTGCCGAGGCCCAGCAGACGCTGCTGCAAAACGGCCTGCGCTCACGCGTGGTGCTCGAGGCCGACGGCAAGCTCATGGACGGTACCGATGTCGCCGTCGCCTGCTTGCTGGGCGCCGAGGAGTTTGGCTTTGCGACCATGCCGCTCATCTCCATGGGCTGCCTCATGCAGCGCGACTGCCAGCAGGATACCTGCCCGGCCGGCATCGCCACGCAGAACTGCCGCCTGCGTCGCGGCTTCCGCGGCAAGCCCGAGCACGTTGAGCACTTTATGCTCTTTGTTGCCGAGCAGCTGCGCGAGGTCATGGCGAGCCTGGGCTTCCGCACCGTCGACGAGATGGTCGGCCATCCCGAGTGCTTGCGTCAGATCGAGGTCCCGGGCAACCGCAAGGCCAACCTGCTCGATCTGTCGCCCGTGCTGGCGAGCGCGACCTGCGAGTTCGGTGCCCATATCCCGGGTGCCGATGGCCGCCACTTCCTGTCACAGATGGCCGCGGACAGTGAGCTCGACAAGACGCTCGACTCCACGTTGTTTGTGCCCTATACGGCCGATGCCCGTGCGCACTTGCGTCCGATTCGCTTCCGCGCCGATATCGCCAACGTCAACCGCTGCGTGGGCACTATTCTGGGCAACGCGGTGACCAAGGCGCATCCCGAGGGCCTGCCCGCCGGTTCCATCACCATCGATTGCGATGGTTCGGCCGGTCAGAGCTTTGGCGCCTTCCTGCCGCGCGGCATTACGCTCAACGTGTGCGGCGACGCCAACGACTACTTTGGCAAGGGCCTTTCGGGCGGCGAGGTGTCGGTGCGTCCCAACCCGCATGCGACCTACAAGTTCGACGAGAACATCATCGTGGGCAACGTTGCGTTCTTTGGCGCCACGAGCGGCCGCGGCTTCATTAACGGCCTGGCCGGCCAGCGCTTTAGCGTGCGCAACTCCGGCGCCACCGTGGTGGTCGAGGGCTGCGGCAACCATGGCTGCGAGTACATGACGGGCGGTCTGGCGCTCATCCTGGGCGAGGTCGGGCAGAACTTCGCCGCCGGCATGACGGGTGGCGTGGCCTATGTCTTTGACCAATACGGTACGCTCGACGCCCGTGTGAACCACGAGAGCGTGGAGCTCAAGGCCCCGACGGCCGACGAGCTGGTGCAGATTCGTGCGCTCATCCAAGAGCACGTGGACGCGACGCAGAGCCCGCGCGGCATTAAGCTGCTCTACAGCTTTGAGACGATGAGTAAGCACTTTGTGAAGGTCATTCCGACCGAGTACGAGCGCGTGCTGGCGATTGTCGCTGCGGGTGAGGCTGCCGGCAAGACGCATGCGCAGGCAGAGGAGCTGGCGTTTGACATTGTGACCGGTCGCGCGAGTGCCGCGGATGTCGCTCGCTTCGATGCCGCGGGCGGCGCTGTCGGCTCTGTTGCTTCGACCAAGAAGGAGGCGTAAGTGCCATGGGTAAGCCTGGTGCTTTTCTTGATATCGATCGCGTGACCCACGAGCTTCGCCCCGTGGAGGAGCGCAGCCGCGATTTCGATCCGCTGCACGTGGAGCTCGACGACGACGCGCGTCGCGCCCAGGCGAGCCGCTGCATGATGTGCGGCGTGGCGTTTTGCCAGATGGGCGCAAGCTTTGGCAAGGCGCGCCCGAGCGGCTGCCCGCTGCACAACCTGATTCCCGAGTGGAATGAGCTGGTGTACCGCGGCCGCTGGGATGAGGCTGCCGAGCGTCTGTCACTCACCTCGCCTATGCCCGAGTTCACGAGCCGCGTGTGCCCGGCACTCTGCGAGGCCGCGTGCAACCTGGCTTCGGTCGACGGTCAGCCCACGACGATCCATGACAACGAGCGTGCGATCAGCGACCACGAGTGGGCAAATGGCGGTCCGCGTCGCTTTGAGCCGGCAGGGGAGGGCGCGCCCACGGTTGCCGTGGTGGGCTCCGGTCCTGCTGGTCTGGTGGCGGCATGGGAGCTCGCTCGTCGCGGTGCCCGCGTGACGGTGTTTGAGCGTGACGACCGCCCGGGCGGTCTGCTCATGTACGGCATTCCCAACATGAAGCTCGAGAAGTCTGTGGTCGAGCGTCGCGTGGCGCTTATGCGCGAGCTGGGCATTGTCTTTGAGCTGGGTGCTGACGTGACGAACCCTGCGGTGGCGGCCAAACTCAATGGCTTTGACGCTGTCGTGGTGGCTGCCGGCGCTCGTGCGCCCCGCGGTCTTTCGGCTGCGAACGTGGATGCCCCGGGCGTGGTGTATGCCGTGGACTACCTGACGGCCTCGACCGTCTCGGTGCTCGATGGTGGTGAGCCCGCGGTGAACGCCCGCGGCCTGGACGTTGTGGTCATTGGCGGCGGCGATACCGGCAACGACTGCGTGGGTACCGCGGTGCGCCAGGGTGCGCGCAGCGTGCGTCAGTTTGAATTCCTGCCGGCCGCGCCCGATAAGCGCGCGGCGAGCAACCCCTGGCCGCAGTGGTCCAACGTTAAGAAGACCGACTACGGCCAGCAGGAGGCTATCGCTGCGATGGGTGGCGAGATGCGTGCCTGGGGAGTGGATACGCTCGAGGTGCTGCTGGACAAGAAGGGCGCGGCAGCGGGCCTGCGCGTGGTCGATCTAGATTGGTCGGCCGGCAAGCCCGAACGCATTACGGGCTCCGAGCACGAGGTGCCTGCGCAGCTGGTGCTCATCGCCTGCGGCTTTACGGGTCCGGAGCACAGCGTGTTCGAAGCTGTCGGCGTACCTGTTGCCACGGCGGGCCGCCCGCTGCCTGTGATGGTCGCCGAGGGCTCGCATCTTGCGGCGCGTGTCGACGGCGTCGCCGCAGATGCCGCGCCGGTGTATGTGGCCGGTGACGCTCGCAACGGCAGCTCGCTCGTGGTGAGCGCCATGGCCGACGCCCTGGCCTGCGCTGCCGAAGTCGCCGAGGCGCTGGAGCTGTAAAGCAGTCATTTAAGAACGTCCCCAATGACTAGTCATTTTTTGTCTAGTCGTTGGGGACACTCTTTGCGAGCGATTTGCTCGTTTGTCGACGTACGGGCGTTCATTTGTCGACTTTTTGGGCTGTGGTCACCTGTTGTTTCTGTGGTGGCTGTGGGTATCTGGCTCAAAAGGGCGGGTTGGCTGTCTATGTTTACCTGCGGTTTTGTTGCGGTGCGCATTTTCGGTCAAGCTTTTCGTCAAGTGTTTGGTCAGCATCTGGTTTGCAGTCGGAGGCCTATTTTGCCCGCGCTGGTCGTGGCCGACCACCCTCCTCGTAAGCTCAAATTGAGGTCTATCAGTTTGAGGAGGATGCCATGACTGACCACGCTTTAGACCGAGCGCAGCTAGCCGAAGCCGTCGGCAACGATATTGCCGACATGGCCCATTTTTGGATGCTGCGGAAGTTCCAGTTTTTGGAGCCGGCGCGCGAACAGTTCGAGATCATTGTCGACCCGTGGCTCAGCTATTGCGCCGAGCCTTCGCAAAATGAAATCATGGCCTACAACATGGCATTTACCGATTGGCTGCTCTTCGAGCGCCCCTATCGCCATGGCAAGACGCTGCTCGAGCTGTATGTTGATGAGCCGCCGGCATCGCTTTCGCCTGCCTCGCTCAAGCGGCTCGAGCAGGTGCGCGACACACAGTATTTCTCGCGCTTTGGCATTTTGGACAAGGATCCTGCGAACGGCATGGTTGCGCTGAAGGATACGCGCACCGACCGTCGCTTTGATGTCTACGACCCGCATATCGTGCAAAAGGAGCATTGGAGCGACGGTGCGATTGCGGTGCGCCTCGCCTGCGTCGATGATGTCTGGCTGACGGCGGGGCAGCTCTATCTGTATGACATCGCGCGCCTGAGCGACACGGCGGTCGACGGGCCTGGTGCCGTTCATCCGGAAGACCTGGAAGATGGCTTCGATACCTCATGCGTCAGCTTCTTTTTGCGCCTGGTCCGCGACATCATGGGTGCCCAGGGGCGCTACGTAAAGTCCCTCAACATCTACGAACAAGAATGGGAGTAGGGGATGTGACTGGTGTCGCCCTACAGCCCTGACTTTGTCTCAATCTGTAACGTTTAGCGGCTGTTTGAGCCCGTAACTGTTACAGATTGAGACGGAAGGTTGGCGGCTGTCGAAAGATCTTGTTCTGTAACAACTAGAGGCTCAAAGACTGTCTTCCTGTTACAGATCAAGACATTTGTCAGCGGAGGCAACGGTGACGATGGTCCATTTGTCTGACGTGGTGGTGACGAAAGTGTCTAATACCGTTCTCAAACACAAACATGCGACTCGCAACACGTTGGCGCGGAATAGGATGCTCGCGCGGCTCACGGAGACGGCCAAGCAAGGTGCGCTGCTCGCAACGCATGACAATACCGAGCTCATGTGGCTGCGACGCCATGTTGGAACCGACGATATCGCGGAGCCCGAGCCGTACCTGTTCTGTTTTCAGCATGATTGGGATGCATTGACGCCGGCGGAGCGAGCGTTGAGGACTATCAAAGGGCTTGCGGAATTTCATCCCGATTGGGCGTTTTGGGGCTATGACGCGGCGCTTTTGTGGGGTTTGGAAGTGCCGAATGATCTGCTCGGGCCGCGTTATCTTGTTAAGACGGGTTGTTCGGTGACGTTGAGCGGCGGGTGCAGGTTGTTGCGTCCGCAGATGGCGGGCGTGCTCGAGCGTGTCGATGGCGTGCGGGTGACGTCGTTTTGGCGCACGGTGGATGATTGCTTGCTGCGTGCGCCTTTCTCCTACGGGTTGGCGATTGCCGATTCTGCACTGCGGGCGAAAGGCGTATCACGCGGGGATTTGTGCGAGCGCCTCCGCGCCGATTGCGAGGGCAGGCGAGGGTATCGCAGGGCACAGGTGATTGCGTCGTATGCGGACGGGCTGTCCGAAAACGGCGGCGAGTCTCGGTTCCGAGCGTTCTTTATTGCGTACGGCTTTCCGGTTCCGGAGCTGCAGGTGGAGTTTCGCGACCCGCTCGATCCGAGCCAGGTGTTTCGCGTCGACTATTTTTGGCGGCTCGAGGACGGGACGTGTGTCATCGGCGAGCTCGACGGAAAGGGGAAGTACACCTTGCAGAACGGCGAGGGCCGGAAGTCGGTCGACCCATTCGTGGCAGAACGTCAACGGGAGTCCCATCTGACAATGCTCGGGCATAAGGTGCTTCGGTTTACGTTTGATGAGCTCAAGAATCCGGGGAAGCTGGTTGAGAAGATGAGGCTGGCGGGTATTCCGCGACGGCCCGATTTGGCTGAGGAGTGGAGACGCCAGTGGTATGGGCGCTGAGAGGTTTTGTTTCGATCTGTAACGTTTAGAGGTTGTTTGAGCTCGTAACTGTTACAGATCGAGACAAGCCGGTGAAACGTCGACCGAATGTCTCGATCTGTAACATCAAGGGGCCCAATAACCCTGTACCTGTTACAGATCGAGACATTTCCCTGGTGTCGCTGGGGTGGGACTGCAGCGCATTCCGTCCCCCATCCCCTCTTCCCTCCGTTAGCCGATGCGTCTGCAGCAATCCAGCGGGACTAGGTAATAATGGACAAATGTTCAAGTTAATCGTGAGGGAGGAGCTCGATATGGCGTCTGCCGATCGTTCCACGTTGTTTATCAATACGACCGTCTTGGATGGTTCGGAACATATGGAGCCGCAGCCCGACATGGCTGTGGCCGTTGAGCGCGGTCTCATCACGTGGATGGGGCCGAGTGCTGTGGCGCAGGCGCCTGCAGGTGCCGAGGTCATCGACCTGGCAGGGGCGTATCTCATGCCAGGCCTCATCAATATGCATGTGCATCTGTGCGGCTCGGGCAAGCCGGTTTCGGCGGGCGATGCGGGCGCGCTGATGAAGAAGCTCGATAATCCCGTGGGGCGCGCCATTGTCCGCCATATACTCAAGGGCAGCGCCCAACAGCAGCTGGCAAGTGGCGTGACCACGGTGCGCGGCGCGGGCGACCCGCTGTTTGCCGATCTTGCCGTGCGCGATGCTATCGATGCCGGTAAGTATCAAGGTCCTCGCCTGGTGGCGCCGGGAACGGGCGTTACGGTGCCGGGCGGCCATGGTGCGGGCTTGTTCGCCCAGGTGGCCAACAGTCCCGCTGAGGCAGCCGAACAGGTGCGCGATTTGTATGCGCGCGGTGCCGACGTCATCAAGCTGTTCGTGACGGGCGGCGTGTTCGACGCGACCGAGGTGGGCGAGCCGGGCGTGCTGCGTATGCCGGTGGAGGTCGCCGCGGCGGCGTGCAAGGCGGCGCACGAGGTTGGCCTTCCGGTCATGGCCCATGTCGAGAGCACCGAAGGCGTGAAGGCCGCGCTTGAGGCCGGCGTCGACACAATCGAGCACGGCGCTCCGATGACCCCCGAGATCCTGGAGCTGTATCACGGTGCCGCGGGTACGCAGCTTGAGGGGCGTGTGCCCAGCGTTACCTGTACGATCAGCCCGGCGCTGCCGTTTGTGTTGCTCGACCCGGAAAAGACCCATTCGACCGATACACAAAAGAAGAACGGCGACATCGTGTGCTCGGGCATCATCGAGAGTGCTCGTGCCGCGCTGGAAGCTGGCGTTAAGGTGGGCCTGGGCACGGACTCGAGCTGCCCGTTTGTGACGCAGTACGACATGTGGCGTGAGGTGGCCTATTTTGCCAAGTATGTCGGCGTGAGCAACGCCTTCGCGCTGCATACGGCCACGCAAGTCAATGCCGAGCTGCTGGGGCTGGGCGACGAGACCGGCACGATCGAGTGCGGTAAGGCCGCCGATATCCTGGTGACGCGCGAGAACCCGCTCGATGACCTGTGCGCCCTGCGTGAGCCGATGCACGTGATGTGTCGCGGTGATCTGGTACGCAAACTCAAGGTGAAGCGTATTCCCGAGGTGGATGCCGAGCTCGACACGATTATGGCCATGCCGTCCGAGGCGCTGGCCGAGGAGCTCGCCCGCGACGGCGTGGCGTAGACGTGACAAAGGGACGGTCCCCTTGTCACATTCAATAAAAGCCGAGGTCTCAGTGCGAGGCCTCGGCTTTTATTTTGTCCCATGGTGTAGCGGCTATGAGCGGGTCTCCATCTTGGCGTGGCACTTGGGGCAGGTGACGCGGATCTTGCCCTTACCCTTGGGGACGGACAGCATCTGACCGCAGTTAGGGCACTTGAGGTATGCCGTGGTCTTGCGACCCTTCCACATCTTCTTGGCCGTGCGCTTGGCACGTTCAAAGTCTTCCTTACTGGTGCCGGCCGCGCGTGAAGTGCTGGCCGCTGCGGCCCCGCCGCCCAAGCTGGCGACGAACTTGCCCAAGCCGGGAACATTGGCGGTCGCGGCGACAAAGGTCTCGTTCTCCTTGCGACGTGCATCGATGTTTTTGGACAGGCCGCGCAGCACGCCAATCACGATGACGGCGATGGCGACCCAGCTGAGCCACTGGATGCGGGCTATCGATCCGATCATCGCGATGATGATGCCGGCAAAACCCATTACGATGGTGAGCTCATCGGCGCCATTGCGACCCTTCATAAAGTCATTCATGCAAATTGCCTTTCGTTCGATATGCTGCACGCCTTTATACCCGATTTAGAGCAAGGGGGACAGGTCAATCTGCACCAAGGTGGTGCAAACGTACCTGTCCCCAATGCACTAATTACTTGGAGAGCTTGTCGACGACGCGTTCGATCTCGGCGAGCTTGGCGGCTTTGAGATCTTCGTCGCCCGATTCGATTGCCGAAGTCACGCAGCCTTCGATATGCGCCTTGAGCACGTCGGCGTTGATGCGGGCGAGGAGCGCCTGTGTGGCCATGAGCTGCGTAGAAATATCGACGCAGTAGCGGTCCTCAGCGACCATCCGCAGGATGCCGTCGATTTGCCCGCGTGCCGTCTTGAGCATGCGGGTCACCGATTTATGGTCTGCCATCATGGCGGGTCCTCGTTTCTGGTCAATCCTTCAAGTACCACGCCCTCAGTTGCGGTGAAATAGTTCTTGTTTGAAGGCTTGACGCGCTAAAACAGGAACTATTTCACCGCAATTTCTGAGGATTGAGTAGGCGGCGTCTGCTACGCGGCGGTTACGGACAGGGCGTGGAACTTCTCCCCGGCGCCCTCGACGGCGGCGGCGAGCTGCTCGGCGGTCACGGTGTCGGCGCACTCCACCTGGACGGTCTGGGTCTCGTGATCGGCGTCGGCGTCGGTCACGCCGGCAACGTTGAGCAGTGCCGTCTCGACAGTAGCGTCGCAGTGGCCGCACATAAGGCCCGAAGTCTTGATTGTGTAACGCATGGGTGTACTCCTTATCGATTGAGATTATCTGACAGTTTAGTCGTGAACAGCGTCATCTTAAAGGCGCGCTGAGGTGCCCGAGATTGCCCCGAAAGAGGAGCGAAGCGTACTTGGGTACGCGAGCGACGGTTTGAGGGGCAAGGTCGGGTGCTTCAGCGCGCCGTCTTAGGCTTAAAGGATTTCAGGCGCAGCGCGTTGCTTACGACGCAGACGCTCGACAGGCTCATGGCCGCGGCGCCAAACATCGGCGAGAGTTGCCAGCCGGTGAGGGGGAAGAACACGCCCGCGGCGAGCGGAATGCCGATGCCGTTGTAGAACAGCGCCCAGAACAGGTCCTGCTTGATGTTGCGAATCGTGGCGCGCGAAAGCTCGATGGCGCGGGCGACGTCCATGAGGTCGCTGCGCATAAGCACCACATCTGCTCCCTCCTTGGCAATGTCGGCGCCGGTGCCGATCGCAAGGCCCACGTCGGCGCGCGCCAGGGCGGGGGAGTCGTTGATGCCATCGCCCACCATGGCGACCTTACTGCCCACATCCTGCAGCTCGCGCACGTGGCGCTCCTTGTCGGCGGGAAGGACGTCGGCGATGACCTGCTTGCTGTTCAGTCCCACGCGGCGGGCGATTGCTTCGGCCGCCACACGGTTGTCGCCGGTGAGCATGCGCACGTCGACGCCGAGCTTGCGGAGCGCGGCGATGGCCTCGGCGCTCGTCTCTTTGACCTCGTCAGCCACGGCGATGGTACCGACAAGCTCGCTGTTCTTGGCAAAGAACAGCGGTGTCTTGCCCTCGGCGGCAAATTGCTCGGCAAGGCCCACGGGCACGGTAACGTCCAGCTCGTCCATCAGGCGTACGTTGCCGGCGGCGATGAGGTTTTGCCCCTCGCGCGCTGTAACGCCGCGACCGGGCACGGCGGCAAAGTCCTCGACGGTGCGGGCGACAATTCCGCGCGTCTCGCACTCGGCCATAATCGCCTCGGCCAGCGGGTGCTCGCTCGAGCGCTCCAACGCGGCGGCCAGCTTGAGCAGCGCCTTTTCGCTCATGGCGGGCGATCCGTCGGCGCGCGTGGCTACCACGATATCGGTCACGGCAGGCTTGCCGCGAGTGACCGTTCCCGTCTTATCGAGCACCACGGTGCCCACGCTGCGCAGATTCTCCAGCGCCTCGGCGCTCTTGAACAGAATGCCCATCTCGGCGCCCTTGCCGGTGCCGACCATAATGGCGACGGGCGTGGCCAGACCCAATGCGCACGGACAGCTGATCACCAGCACGGCCACGGCGGAGGTGAGCGCCTCGTTTATGCTGCCGGTCAGTGCCATCCACACCGCAAAGGTCACAACCGAGATCACGAACACCACGGGCACGAACACGCCGGCGACTTTGTCGGCCATGCGGGCGATGGGCGCCTTGGTGGCGTTGGCGTCCTCGACGAGCTGGATAATCTTGGCGAGCGACGTGTCGGCACCCACGCGTGTGGCACGGAAGGTAAACGAGCCGGTGCGGTTGACAGTGGCGGCGTTGACGGTGCCGCCGGTGGTCTTTTCCACGGGGATGGACTCGCCGGTGAGCGCGCTCTCGTCCACGGCCGAGCTGCCCTCGAGCACCACGCCATCGACAGGGATGGACTCTCCGGGGCGCACACGCAGGACCTGGCCGGGAAGGATGCTGTCGACGTCGACGGTGGCCTCGCTGCCGTCCTCTGTCACGACGGTCGCGGTCTTGGGCGCCAGGTCGATCAGCGCCTCGATGGCGCCGCCGGTCTTGGACTTGCTGCGCGTCTCGAGGTATTTGCCCACGGTAACGAGCGACAAAATCGTGCCGGCGCTCTCAAAATACAGATTGTCCATGCTCGTCATCATTGCCTCGTGCACCTGACCTGTGGCCAGCTGGTCGGCCATGATGAACATGGCGTAGAGCGACCAGGCGATGGAGGCGGTGGCGCCCACGGCAATAAGGGCGTCCATTGTGGGCGCGCCGTGTGCGAGCGATTTAAACCCGTTTATAAAGTACGCGTCGTTGACATAGACGATGGGGATGAGCAGGACGAGCTCGGTGAGGGCGAGCGTCATGCTGTGGGTATGGTCGGTGAAAATGCCGGGCAGCGGCCAGCCGAGCATGTGCCCCATGCCTATGTAGAACAGCGGGATGAGGAATACGATCGAGACGATGAGGCGGGTGCGCATGGCAGAGGCGGCGGCCTCCAACTTTTTGGTCGGCGACTCCATATGGGCGGCGCCGGACCTAGCTTGCGTGCTGCCGTTTGAGCCGGCGGCACCGGTACCCGCGTCGACGGGCGAGGCCGAGTAACCCGCGCGGTCGACAGCGGTGCAGATATCGTCGGGGGAGACCTGCGCGGGGTCATAGTCGACCATCATGGAACCGGCGAGCAGGTTGACCGCGACGCTCTCGACGCCGTCGAGCTTGCTCACGGCGCGGTCCACATGCGCCTGGCAGGCGGCGCATGTCATGCCGCCCACGTCGAACTTATCTTGAGCCATGGCTTCTCCTTTCCGTGATTCGGTGTTGGAATTGTTAACCTGCCGATACTATACACCCATACCCCCTGGGGGTGTCCAGTACAGAAAGAAATGTATGACATTTCGTTACAGATGAGGGTAGTTGGTTGACCGATGGACCGTCCCAACCAATCATCTCGATCTGTAACATCTAGAGAGGTTTTTGAACCATAACTGTTACAGATTTAGACGAACTGTTGAGTGGCAGTCCAATCATCTCGATCCGTAACATGTTGACCCGTTTTTGTCGAGTAACTGTTACAGATCGAGACAAACCGTTCGATGGCAACCCGAACATCTCGATCTGTAACAATAAGACCGATATTTGGGACCTAGATGTTACAGGTCGAGACAATCTCGGAGCAGATGCCCCGGCCATACAACGTAAAACGCCGGGGCGCCCGTGTGGTGGACGTCCCGGCGCATGTCAGGCGGGGTTTGTGAAACGGTGGGAGGGGGGAGAAGCCGTCCTCCCGAAATCCTTACTCCTGACAACGTTTCTTGTCGGTTAGGAAGACGCCGGCGGCTACAAGCACGACGCCTCCGATGACAAACGTCTCACCGGCGAGCGCAGCATTGTCGCCTGTGGTGGGAAGTGCCGAGTTGGCGGCCGTCTTGGCGTTGCCGGCAGACGGCTTTCCAGCAACCGGCTTAGCGGCAGCCTGCGTGATCTTGGCCTGCTCGGCCTTTGCTGCCTCTTGCTCCTGGCGGGCGATCTCGTCCTTCAGGGCTTGCTCGGCGGCTACGCGTTTTGCCTTCGCCTCGTTGTAGGCATTGAGCGCCGCGGTGTAGGCGGGCGTCGCAGCATCAAGGTCTGCCTGAGCGGCATCAAGTGCGACCTTTGCGTTAAGTTCTACCTGCTTGGCAACGACGCACTTGGCAAAGAGGGCATTGAGCGTATCGTTCGCGTTTGCGTCAGAGCCAGTAGCAATGCCGTTTTCGACGTTGATGGACTTGAGCTTTCCGAGAGTAGCAGCAGCGGCGTCCGATGCGGCCTGAGAATTCTCGACCGCCTGCTCGGCGTTCGCGATGGCATCATTTGCCGTGCTAAGGGCGACTCCGGCCTCGGTAACTGCTGCGTCGGCCTCCTTCTTGGCCGCCTCGGCGGTGGCAAGATTATCGGCTGCATTGCTCAGGGCGTCGGCATGGGCTTTCTTTGAAGCAAAGTCGTTTTTCGCCGTGGTCAGATCGCTCGCAGCGTGCTCCGCGGTCGCCGCCTTGGCCTCGGCGTTGTCCTTCGCGGTGTCGAGGGCCTGCTTCTTGGCAGCCGCGTCGCGCTCCGCCTTTTCGAGAGCACTCTGGGCAGACGTCTGGGCTGCCGTGGCTTCATCAAGCGTTTGATGAGCCTTGTCAGCCTTTTCCTGAGCCGCAGCAACATCGGCAGAATACTTTGCGAGCTCATCGCTGGCGGCGGCGTAGGCGGCCTGCTTGTCTGCAACGGAGTTCTTTGCGTTTTCGAGATCTGTCGCGCGTGCCGCAACAGTCTGTTGTGCCTGGTCGCATGATACCTGTGCGGCGTTAACGTCATCCTGCTTTTGAGTAACTGCGGCCTTCGCGGCAGCTGCCTGCGCGCTGGCGGTCTCCGCTGCATTTTGCGCGGCGTCGCGTTCCGACTGAGCCGTAGCTACGGCAGTTGCGGCGGCGACGACGCTAGCGCTTTGCTTGTTTGCTGCCTGCTGCTTTTGCTCGACCGCGGACGCGGCTTCGCTTGCGGTTTTGTCGGCCTTCTGCTTGTTTTGGGATGCTTGCTGGAGTGCAGCTTGCTTGCTGACAAGATCCTTCTTGGCAGTCTCCAGTTTGCTTCCCGCGTTTTTGAGTCCGTTGACGTAGCCGTTAAGCGTCTGCTCGAACTCGTCGACGGACATAGCAGAGCTTGTCCAATCGTGGCCATATCCCCATGACGGAGATGTCTGCACTGTAAAGGAGGCAGTGGTGCCGTAGAAATTATTCGTCGTGGAGGTGTTGATTCCGGTACCCATGGCCGTGTAGTCGGGATCAATGCAATTGATGTAATGGCCTACGACATCGTCATATTTATCATGGACATATTCGTCTATTTGGCTTTTATTGCTTCTATTATTCGAGTTATACGAATAATAGAAGTCGTAGGCAGCCTTTCCCGTGAGATTGTGGACGTCAAACTTGGCCGCCACCGCCTCGTCAAAGTACGCCTTTTCCTCTGTAATCCACCCTCGGCAGGGGTCGCCGTACCCCCACGAAAGGTTCTCTGCAACATCAAACTGCTTCGCGTGTTCAATGTTCGAGCTCGACCAGTTTGCATCGGCAATTGCCGCCGCGACAAGGTTGTACGTTACGTTGAGCGGATTCAAGCCAACGGAAACGCGGTAGCTGTTAATCGACTTCATAACGGTGACGGCCGAGATCATATTGTCGAGCGAGGTCGCATCGTCGCTGTCGCCAACATGGGTGGCATCCTTATACTTGCAGTTTTCGATAATCGAGACTGCCTCATTGGCGCCGACGGACTTAAAGAATCCGATAGCACCTTGTTTGAGCGTGGACTCGGCAGAGTTTGCTGCCTGCTGGGCGGCGTCGACGGCAACTTGAGCAGTCTGAACCGCGGCTTGGGCTGATTGCAGCTCGTTCTGAGCTTGCGCGGCCGCCTCGTCTGCGGCCGTCTTTGCTGCCTTCGCGTTCTCGACGGCCTTATTCGCCTCATCGAGCTTGGCAAGCTCGGCACTATGGGCTGCCTTCGCGTCCTTGAGGGCCTCGTCCTTTGCGGAGACTGCGGCATTCGCAGTATCGAGCTCGGACTTCTTTTGCTCGGCATTCTGCTTTGCGGCATCAAGCTCCGATTGTGCTGCGGCAAGATTACTTTGCTTCTGAGTCTGATCCTGCTGGGCGTTTTCTAGAGCCTTCTCAGCGTTTGCCTGGGCGCTCTTTGCGGCGTCAAGATCGGCCTGAGCAGTATCGACCTTTGCCTGGGCGGCGTCATACTCCGGGCCCTCAGCGCCTGCCTTTGCGGCCGCCAAATCGGCTTGTGCGCTGTCGTATGCCGCCTGTGCCTCAGCCGCCTTACCATCCGCGGCGGTCTTTTCCTGCTGAGCGGAAGCCAGCGTGCCTGCCGCCTCGTCGTAAGCACTCTGCGCGGCGCTCTGAGCCTGTTGGGCATCGACGAGCGCGGAATCGGCAGCGGCCTTCGCAGCCTTTGCTTGGTTCAGAGCGGCCTGCGCATCTGCGGCAGCCTGCTCGGCGACCTTGATTTCCTCCGGCGTTGCGTTGGCGGCTGCCTTCTGGGCTGCCTCGAGCTTGGCCTGCGCATCGGCTGCCGACTGCTTTGCGGAGTCGAGTGCCTTTGCCTTGCTCTCGGCATCGGCCTTGGCAGCATCGAGCTTGCTCCGGGCATCCTTCAGCGTGGCGCTGGCGCTGTCAGCCGCCTTGACGCTTTCGTCGAGCTGACGGGCGTATTCGGCACGCGCGGCGGCTTCTGCCTGCGAATTATCGGAGACGGAGGCGTCGTAGGCGGTCTGGGCGTTGTCGCGTGCCACCTGCTTTTCGGTATAGGGGGCAGCCGCCGTGTCGTAGTCGGATTTGGCGTCTGCCTCGGCGGCCTTTGCGGCGTCGATTGCGGCCTGCAAGTCGGCAATCTTCTGGGCGTTTGCCTTTACTGCGGAGCCTGCCGCCTCGCCGGCGCGGACGGCAAGCGGGGACATGATCGCGTCCTGTGCCGTGGTATCACTCACATCGTTGGCAAATGCCGAGAACGGCGCGAGCAGCGACGAGCCAGTCATAGCGATGGTGGTTGCCGCGGTGATGGCGAGTCGTGTTGCCTTATGGCCCGAGAATGTGGGGCGAGACTCGGCGCCGCCTGAGACTTCCAAGTGTTTAGGTGCGTACTTTGCCATTTCTTCTCCCAATCGTTGAAGGGGTACCTATGACAATTCGTACTTTACAACCGCCGAAAGGGTTCCTGTTGCGCAACATTGGCAAGGAAATGTCGACACACTTGAGTCACATTTATGAGTCGAAGTTCTTGGCAAGCTAATGTCTCGTTCTGTAACAGCTAGACCCCGTTTTGCCGGGTATTTGTTACAGATCAAGACAAACAGTTGGCAGGAAACTTAATGTCTCAATCTGTAACATCTGGCGGGAAATATGACCTCTAACTGTTACAGATCGAGACAATTGCCGGGGAGGGGTCCCGTCACGGCAAGATGCCCACTCCCTAGATACAGAACCCAGGGATCACACAGGTTCGCTTATTTGGCTTTTCCGCAGGCGTTGCGTACGTAAAGACGTCGCCGTCGTGTCCCACGCGATTCAAATAGAGCGTGCCTTCGGTCTCCGATGAGTCGGGGCTCACCGTGCGCTCCCACCAGCAGGTGTCCTTGCCCTTCCACTGGCGGACCATCGTCTCGTTCGTGGAATACGGGCTCACCTTGAGCTCGCGGAAGAGCTGGTACTCCTTGCCCTCGCCGTTGTAGATGTCTGCCAGGTAGTGATAGTCCTTGGCAAACGAATAGGGCGGTTGCGTACCGCACAGCTCGACCATGGCGGGCAGCCAAAGGGTTGCGGGCAACTCGCTCAGACACGATGCGCTGTTGGCGGCACCCACGTTATTCGAGATCTTTTTGACAGATTTGATGAGTGCGCGCAACTCGTTGGGCAGCAGCTTAAGGCCGTCGCCGTTGAGCCATTCCCGCAGCTCGCAATCTGCCCAGCCGGCGCTTGGCGGTTCAGCCGTAGCGTTGCGTTCGGCAATGCCGGCGTCGAACATAAACGTCAGCCCGGCCTTGCCCGTCCCGTCCAGAAGCTCATCGTGGCGGATGCCCACAAGCTGCGCGCCAACCTGCAGCCCGTTGGTGAGCGTGACACGCTTGGTACACGGATAGGGGATATGCCCATCGGCATCGAGCAGGTGATAGCGCTTGGCAATCTCGCGTGCCTCGCTACGGGTCTCGGCGGCCTTAATCTTGAGCGAAATCTCCTGCAGCTGATCCCAAGTGTAGTCGTCAAGCGAACCGCGGACGCCGTCCAGGTAGTCGGGGATGCCAAAGCCATGGGTCGCCGCCCCAATGACGCTGAGCCCCGCAACGGCTGCAACGACGCCACCGATAATAAAGCGGCGGCGGGTCATGGCATCGTGCCGGGCCTGCTCCAGGATCTCTCTCGCGCGCTCGCCGGCGACGTCGACCTTAAGGTGCGTGCCGGAGTCGATGTCGATTGCGGCGTCACTGCCCGCGCCTTCGCGGCCCTCGGATTCGGCATCGGTGAGGTATGCCGAGAGCACCTCGAGCATCTGCTGCTCGGTGGGACGATCGCACTGCTCGACTGAGAGACCCTTCATGATGATTTGGACGAGCGCTTCATCGCCCTCGCAGCGCGGCTCGAGCGGTGCCGGCTTGGTCTTGGTCTTTACGAGATAGAACGAGCCGGTTGCAGCGGCGTCCGTCGACTCAAAGTCAAACGGTTTGCGACCGCTGTAGAGCTGGTACAGAATGCTCGAAAGCGCATAGACATCGATTGCCGGCGAACGGCGAAGGGCCGCGATGCCTTCGATATCCTGCGTGAGCATCTCGGGCGCGGCGTATGCGGGCGTGGCAAAGCGCCAGATGTCGGCGCGCCGGGTGATCGTGTCGTCGCCGAGAGCCATGGTCGCGGAGCCCATGTCGATGAGGCAGGGGTCAAAGGAACAATCAGCAATCTGCTGCTCGAGCGTTCGGCTGGTGGTGCGGAACATGATATTGGCAGGCGACAGGTCGCGATGGATGACCGGATTCACGAGGCCTTGGGTCATCAAGAGCGCGCGAAGTACGGCGTTTCCGACGGCGGCGACCATCTGGGTGGTCAGCCCGCCCGAGGCGTCGTGCGGAAGCAGGGGCAGCGCCTGCTTGAGTGAGGTGCCCTCGACCCACTCCATGAGGATGAGCGGGTCGTCCTCGCATGAACCGTAGCCATAGACGCGCGGAAATCCGCGCAGGTGCGAGACGGTACACAGATGACGGTACTCCTCGAACAGCGCGGCGGTGTTGGCCAGGTGAGCGGCCGATTGCTCGGCGGAGCGGTCGGGGGCTTGGCCGGAAAGGACGGCGTTGTCCTTGAGTAGCTTGACGGCAAAGACCTCGCCGCTCGTGTTGGTCGCGCGCAGCACGTGCCCGATGTTGCCGTTGTTGCGGTGGGCCGTCTGGAGAATAAGCGTCATAAACCGACGCTTGGCCTCGTCCTCGGCGCTGGGGTCGACCGCCACGGCGGTGTCGAACGTGTCAAGACGGATGAGTTTGTCGCCATAGGCGCTATTGGTAGTATCCATGGCGTTCCTTTGTCTGGCATGGGTTGCCGCACGCATACGTGAGCAGTGCGGATATCGGTAAAGTACCATGATAGCCGCACTGCCCACGTATACCGCTGAGTATTGTCGTTTGCGACGCAGAAGGTAGAAGACGAAAGACGGACGGCGGCCGTCTTTCGATCGCCGTCCGCGCTAGTCCACAATGACAAGGAATGTCGTGTAGAGACCCAGATGGAGCCTGTCGCTGTTTTCGATTTCTACTGGGGGATAGATCTTGCCGGGCTCGCGTTGGTTGCGCGGCGGCTCAATCACAATATCGCCGTCGCCTGCACCCGATTCGAGTACCGTGCCGTTGGTCGATCCAAGGCCCTGGGCGTACCAGTGCTCACCCTCAAGCCAAATGCGAAGATGCTCGCGCGATGCGTCGGCGCCCACATCGGTGATGCTGGGCGAGGTTTTGGGCAAAGAACCAATCACGGTGCCGCGCGGATCGCGTGTGAGGGGATGGATTTGCATGTCGGCGCAGTTGTCGGCATGGGTTCTGAGCAGACCGAGGTTGGGGGCGACGGTGCGCGGCTGCTCCAGGCTGCTCATAAAGCCACGTCCGACGGTAGTTTCGGTGGTGCCAAAGTGCCCGCCCGTCTTGCTGTCGCAAAAGCGCTCGACGGTGGCCACGCCTTGAACGGGATCGGCAAGTGCGCCCGTTGCCACAAAGAGCATAAGGTAAAGCGTGCTTTTCTCGCGCACGGCATTGCCGTCAAAGTTGTCGATGCGATTGAGGGCATTTGCATATAGGCGGCTGTCCAGCTTGTAGCTGGCGAGAGCCGACATCATTTCGTTGGCGGCCGGACCGCGATAGTGCTCGGCGATTGCCTGATAGGCGGACTCGCCGCCGCCGAGCTTGCTGCAGATTGCCGCGGAAAGGTTGAGCGTGGTGACGGTAAAGTCGCTGTAGATGGCGGGCGCGCACTGGTCAGGCTTGCGATGGACGATGTAACGGGTGAGATACGAGCGGTTGGAAGAGCATTTCTCGAGCAGGGTGCTGCCGAGATAAGAGTTTCCATTGATGAGCATTCGGGCGATCTCGAGATGTTTAAGACCGCCGAACGAGCGAATATCGTTATAGAGGACCGAGCAAGGCGTCTCTGCTGCCACGGATACCTCCTTTGATTGCTTCCTAGCCAATATGGCGATAGGAATTAATGGCCCCCGGTGGGCGACGTATTAAATGGCTGCGCAATATATAGTGTAACCAAAGCAACATTATAGGCCACATGTTCGAAATTGCAGGAAGACTGAGAGATTTGGTTTGGACTGGACGGAAATCCCCCTTTGTCTTGATCTATAACAATTGGGACCGATTTTACTCGGTAACTGTTACAGATTGAGACGCTTGTGAACCGTGTCGACCGTTTGTCTCGATCTGTAACACGTAGAGGAAGATTTGCCCTGTAGATGTTACAGATTGAGACAATCAGCCGGGCCCACCTCGTCCGCCTCGTCATCTGTGGTTTACGTGGGGGCATGCGAAGCACGGGTATACTAACCGGCGGCGAATCTGCTCCATCGCTTAGAGCTGCTGCGTCTGGACGGCGCGTGATAGGGCTGCCAAAGCGATCGCCAGCGTGCTGAGCAACGTCCTCTCTGTGCGCACCTGTTTTTGTATGTATTAGCGCACTACCAAGCACGCCCGCGCGGCCGCATGCCGCGCCCATTGCGCGTGCAGATAAGGAACAACAACATATGCGTAATTCTGTATCTGACGTCACCGACGCCGAGATTCTGGACGAGACCCGCGAGGCTATGACCCAGGCTGCCTTCGATGCCGCCGATGAGGCCAATGCTGCCCAGGCCGTCGAGTCTGCCACCGAGAGCCTGCCCGCCTTTGACGAGCTGGGGCTTTCCGAAGAGATGCTTCGTGCTATCGAGAACCTGGGCTACACGGCGCCGACGCCCGTGCAGGCCGGCTCGATCCCCGTGGTGCTCGAGGGCCGCGACCTGCTTGCCGCCGCTCAGACCGGCACCGGCAAGACGGCCGCCTTCTTGCTGCCGACTATGAACAACCTGGAGCACATCGCTCCGCCTAAACCCGTGCACGAGCGTGGCGGTCGCAATCGCCGTCGCGGCGCCAAGAAGCCCGAGGGCAACGGTCGCGGCCCGGTGATGCTCGTCATCACCCCCACGCGCGAGCTTGCCCAGCAGATCGACGAGGTCGCGAGCAAAATCGCCGACGTCACGGGCCACGTTGCCGTGACCGTCGTGGGCGGCGTGAGCTACAAGCCCCAGACCGCTGCCCTCAAGTACGGCTGCGACATCCTGGTTGCCACGCCGGGCCGTCTGGTCGATCTGATCGAGCAGGGCGCTTGCCACCTGAACGAGGTTAAGGTCCTGGTGCTCGACGAGGCCGACCGCATGCTCGACATGGGCTTTTTGCCCGCCGTCCGCCGCATTGTGCGCGAGACGCCGGTCGAGCGCCAAACGCTGCTGTTCTCGGCGACCCTCGACGAGGAGGCCGTGGGCGAGATCACCGACCTGGTGAGTGACCCGGCTCGCGTGGAGATCGCACCGGCCACGTCGACCGCCGACACCGTCGACCAGTTTGTGTTCCCGGTGTCCATCGAGGCCAAGAACAACCTGCTGCCCGAGTTCCTCAAGAAGGAGGGCCCAGAGCGCACTATCGTCTTTATGCGCACCAAGCACCGTGCCGACAGCTGCTGCCGTCGTCTGGAGCGTAAAGGCATCAAGGCCGCCGCGATTCACGGCAACCGCAGCCAGGCCCAGCGCGAGCGCGCGCTTTCTGCCTTCCGCGACGGCACCGTCGACGTGCTGGTGGCAACCGACGTGCTCGCCCGCGGCATCGACATCAGCGACGTGCGCTACGTCGTGAACTTTGACGTGCCGGCCGAGCCGACCGACTACATCCACCGTATTGGCCGTACGGGCCGCGCCGGCGAGCTGGGCTGGGCTATCACGTTTGTGACCGAGCAGGATGTCGATGAGTTCTACGAGATTGAGAAGCTCATGGACAAGACGGCCGACATCTACGAGGCCGGCGACCTGCATGTGGGTCCCAATCCGCCCGCGGTTGACCCCGAGCGCGACCCTGCGGCCTTTAAGGTGAAGAAGAAGACCAAGCGCGGCAAGTCCAAGAGCAAGAAGAAGCTTGATCAGGCACGTCGCGACGGCAAACGCAACGGCGACGATTACGGTGATGTGGCTGGTCGTTCCAACCGCGGTCGAGACGAGCGCCGCGGCGATGGCGAGCGTCCGAGCCGTCCCAAGCGCGGCGGCAAGACCCGCGTGCGCGAGGGCGTTCAGGCTCGCGTGGACGAGGCCGTGGAGAGCGTGGCTCGCGAGGTGGCTGCCGAGGAGCGCGCTGGTGCTGGTGCCGCTGAGCAGCCTGCGCGCGGTAACCGTGCCGAGCGCCGTGCCAAGCAGTTCCAGGGCGAGGCGCATCGCCGTCGCCGCGAGGACGAGGATCGCGGTGGCCGTCGTCGTGTCGAGCGCGAGGACGAGCGCCGCGGTTCGCGCGGTGGCAAGCGCGGTGCGGGCGACCGCCGTCGTTCCGGTCGTGATGACGAGCGCGGTGGCCGCGATGAGCGTCGCGGCGGCGAGGGCCGCGGTGAGCGAGGTGCCCGTGGCGGTGAGTCCCGTGGCGGCAAGCGCTTTGAAGAGCGCGGTAGCCGCGGCGGCGAGCGTCGCGAGGGTGCTCGCGGCAATGGCGGCCGCAGCGGCGCTGGTCGTTCTAACGAGTCGCGCGATCGTCGTGACCCGCGTGCCAGCCGCGATCGTCGCGATGACTGGCGCAACTACGACGATACCCGCGAGGAGCGTCGTGGCGGCTATCGTGGCACTCGTGGCGGCAGCCAGGCCGGCTCCCGTGGCGGCCGTGCCGGCGGTCGCGATAACCGTGGTAGCTATGGCAACAGCCGCGGCGGCAAGCGCGGCGGCAGCTCCCGTCGTCCCGGTGACGGCGGCGGCAAGCGCAAGTAACATACGCGTCGCACGCTAGAGCGAGGCGAACTAAGGGCCCCGAGTAACTACGCTCGGGGCCCTTTTTGGTGCAAGGGGGACAGGTTAATCTGCACCAACGTCTTGAAGTTGCGGTGGAATACGGACTGTTTTGGCCTTTTGAGCGGCTTTTCAGTCCCTATTTCACCGCAACTCATGATTGGTGCAAACAAACCTGTCCACGATGCACCAGAGTGAGGAGTGTCCCCAAGTGCCGCATTGTGGGTAATGCGTTTTATCAAATATGGCATTTATCTGCGGTAATGTTCTATTTCACCGCTGAGGACGACGTTTCATACCGCCTGCCGAACCGTGTTGCTGCCAAACAACTTTATAGGTCAGTGTGTTGCGTGTAGCAATTTCGCCCGGCCTCGCCTCCGGGCTGCCATGTGAGAGGGGATCTTATGGCTCGACTGCATGTAATGGAACGCAGCCACGCTCAGGCCGTCATGGACGACCTGCACGATGCGCTCGGACGCCGTTTGGCGGTGAGCTCGCTCGCCCCGTGTCCCGTTGAGTTTACGGCAGCGCTCGTCAACCTGTGTTCCACCCAGAGCTGCGGCAAGTGCACGCCCTGTCGCGTAGGCCTGAGCGCGCTGAGCGACCTGCTTGCCGATGTGCTCGAAGGGCATGCCGATGAGTCCACGCTCAACCTGATTGAGCGCACGGCCCGCACCATCTACCTTTCGAGCGACTGCGCCATCGGCTACGAGGCCGGCGCCATGGCGCTCACGGCCATTCGCGGCTTCCGCGACGACTTTGAGCACCACATCCGTGAGCACTCCTGCGGCTTTGACCGCGATGCCCGCGTCCCTTGCGTTTCGGGCTGCCCGGCGCACGTCGACATTCCCGGGTACATTTCGCTCGTCGAGGCCGGCCGTTATGCCGATGCCGTCAAGGTCATCCGCAAGAACAATCCGCTGCCGCTCGTCTGCGGCCTGGTGTGCGAGCATCCCTGCGAGATGCACTGTCGCCGCGGCATGGTCGACGATCCCATGAACATTCTCGCCCTCAAGCGTTTTGCCGTTGAGCACAGTGACCTCAACGACCACAAGCCGCATGTGGTGGACAACACCGGTAAGCGCGTCGCCGTGATCGGCGGCGGCCCGGCCGGCCTTTCCTGCGCCTACTACCTGGCCGTGATGGGCCACAGGGTGACCATTTTTGAGCAGCGCCACCACCTGGGCGGCATGCTGCGCTACGGCATCCCCAGCTATCGTCTGCCGCGCGAGCGCCTGCAGGCCGAGATCGACTGGATCTTGAGCGCCGGCATCGACGTTGAACTCGATCACTCCGTCAACGGCGAGGAGCTTGCCCGCCTGCGTGACGAGTCCGATGCCGTCTACCTGGCCATTGGTGCCCACAGTGACAAGAAGCTCGGCCTTCCGGGCGAAGAGGCGCCCGGCGTTGAGTCGGCCGTCAAGATGCTGCGCGCCATCGGTGACGACGAACTGCCCGACCTGAGCGGCCAGCGCGTGTGCGTCATCGGCGGCGGCAACGTGGCCATGGACGTGGCACGCTCTGCCGTGCGCTGCGGTGCCCAAAAGGTGAGCATCGTCTACCGCCGTCGCATCTGCGATATGACGGCCCAAGACGCCGAGATCGCCGGTGCCCAGGCCGAGGGCTGCGAGGTTCTGGAGCTCACAGCCCCGCTCGCCATCGAGACGGGCGAGGACGGTCGCGTGAGCGGCCTGCGCGTGCAGCCGCAGATTATCGGCGAGCCCCGCCGCGGGCGCCCGGCCCCGCGTGCCGCCGCCACGCCCGAGCAGGTCATTCCCTGCGAGCGCGTGTTCGTGGCCATCGGTCAGGACATCGACTCCAAGCCGTTTGAGGACATGGGCATCGCCTGCAAGTGGGGTCGCGTCGTCACCGATTCGGACGGCGCCGTGCCCAACTTCGATGGCCTCTTTAGCGGCGGCGACTGCCAGACCGGCCCCGCCACCGTTATCCGTGCTATCAACGCCGGCCGCGTGGCTTCGGCAAATATCGACCGCTACCTGGGCTTCGACCACAAGATTAAGCTCGACGTGGAGCTGCCGACCGTTCAGTTTAAGGGCAAACACGAGTGTGGCCGCTGCGAGCTGGGCGAGCGCGAGGCCGGCGAGCGCATTCACGATTGGAATCTGGTCGAACAGGGCCTTACCGAGGAAGAGGCGCGCCAAGAGGCGAGTCGCTGCCTGCGTTGCGACCACTTTGGCTTTGGTGCGTTCCGCGGAGGGAGGAACCTGGAATGGTAGAGCTCAACAAAACCACCGTCGGCGACAACAGCGAAAACGGAGCGCACAACATGGTCAGGCTCATTATCGATAACTGCGAAGTCGTGGTGCCCGAGCACACCACGATCCTGGATGCGGCCAAGTCCGTCGGCATTCAGATTCCCACCCTGTGCTACCTGCGCGATCTAAACGAGATCGGCGGCTGCCGCGTGTGCGTGGTCGAGGTTGAGGGCTGCGACCAGCTGGTTGCCGCCTGCAACAACTACGTGCTCGACGGCATGGTGGTCCACACCAACAGCCCCAAGGCCCGCGAGGCCCGTCGCACCAACGTGCAGCTGCTGCTGTCCCAGCATGATTCGCAGTGCACGAGCTGCGTGCGCAGCGGTAACTGCAACCTGCAGACCATCGCCAACGACCTGGGTATTTTCTATCTGCCGTATCAAAGGCATTTGGCGGGCGAGGGCTGGGATTTCGATTTTCCCATCATCCGCGAAAACGACAAGTGCATTAAATGCATGCGCTGCATCAAGGTGTGCGAGAGCGTGCAGGGCCTAGGGATTTGGGACCTGACCAACCGCGCCACGCATACCGCCGTGGGCACCCGCGGGCGCGCACCGATCGGCAAGACCGATTGCGTCGCGTGCGGCCAGTGCATTACGCATTGTCCGACGGGCGCACTGCGCGAGCGCGATGATACCGAGACCGTGTTTGACGCGCTCGCTAATCCCGACAAGATCGTGCTGGTGCAGATCGCGCCTGCCGTACGCAGCGCCTGGGGCGAGGAACTCGGCATTCCACGCGAGGAGGCCACCGTTGAGCGCCTGGCTTGCGCGCTGCGCCGCGTTGGCTTTGAGTACGTGTTCGACACCGATTTCTCGGCCGACCTCACCATTATGGAGGAGGGCTCCGAGCTGCTCGAGCGCTTGGACGCCGCCGCCAAGGGCGAGGGCGACAGTCGCGGCTGGCCCATGTTTACGAGCTGCTGTCCGGGTTGGGTGCGCTTTGTGAAGGCGCGCTATCCGGAGTTTGTCGACAGCCTGTCCACGTCCAAGTCGCCGCAGCAGATGTTCGGCGCTATTGCCAAGACCTACTACGCCAAGGTGCTGGGCGTGGAGCCCGAGCGCCTGTTCGTGGTGTCCGTTATGCCGTGCACGGCCAAGAAGGCCGAGTGTGCGCTGCCGAACATGATGGGCGAGGGCGGCGCGCCCGACGTGGACGTTGCGCTGACGGTGCGCGAGATGGTGCGCATGATCCGCGCGAGCCACGTGAGCGTGGACACGCTGGTCGAGGAGCCGCTCGACACGCCGCTGGGCTTTGGCACGGGCGCGGGTGTGATCTTTGGCGCCACGGGCGGTGTGATGGAGGCTGCTGTGCGCTCGGCCTACTACCTGGTGACGGGCAAGAACCCCGATGCGGATTTCTTTACCGACGTGCGCGGACTCGACGGCTGGAAGGAAGCCGTCGCCGATATCGATGGCACTAAGGTGCGTGTTGCCGTGGCGCACGGGCTGGGCAACGCCGCCCGCCTGCTCGACGCGATTCGCGACGGCCGTGTGAGCTATGACTTCGTTGAGGTTATGGCATGCCCGGGCGGCTGCGTCGGTGGCGGCGGTCAGCCCATCCACGACGGCTGCGAGCTGGCGGCCGAGCGCGGCCAGGTGCTGTGGGGCCTGGATGCGAAGGCGGACATTCGCTTCTCGCACGAGAATCCCGATGTTCAGGCGTGCTATCGCGAGTTCTTGGGCGAGCCGCTCTCGCCGCTGGCCGAGGAGCTGCTGCATACCGACCATCACGCATGGACGATGCCTAACGAGGGAGCGTGCTAACGATGCGCGCGTTTGTTTTTGAAATATCGCGCCGGGGGTTTGCCTCGGCGCTCGCCGCGGGTGCGCTGTCGCTTGCGCTCGCGGGCTGTGGCGGCGGGGCTGCGGGGGCGGGGTCTGCTGCGGGCTCGGCTGCCACGGACGGTGCCGGTGCTGCCGCAGAGCCGGTCGAGGTGCACGTCGCCTCGCTCAAGGGGCCGACCTCGATTGGCCTGGTGCAGTTTATGGACCAGGCTGCCGATGGCGAGACGGACAATGAGTTCGACTTTGCGATCAACACTGCCGCCGACGAGATTGTGCCCAAGGTCATTCAGGGCGATGTCGATATCGCCCTAGTGCCCGCCAACGTGGCGAGCGTGCTCTACAACAAGACCGAGGGCGCGGTGCAGGTCATCGACATCAACACGCTGGGCGTGCTGAACGTGGTGACGGGCGACGCGAGTGTGGCCTCGTTTGGCGATTTGGCGGGCCATACCGTCTATATGACGGGCAAGGGCACCACGCCGGAGTACGTCATGAACTACCTGCTGGAGCGCGCGGGCCTGACCGGCCAGGTGGCGCTTGAGTTTAAGAGCGAGCCCACCGAGGTGCTGTCGGCGCTGCTTGCCGACCCGACTGCCGTGGGCGTGCTACCCGAGCCGTTCAAGACGGCGGCCATCGCCAAGAGCGAGGGCAAGCTGTCGGCTCCGGTAAGTCTGACCGATGTGTGGGATGAGCTGGCAGGTGACACGGGTTCGCGCCTGCTGACGGGCGTGACCGTGGTGCGCCGTGTCTTTGCCGAGGAGCATCCCGAGGCCGTGGCGGAATTCTTGCGCTGCCATGAGGCGAGCGTGAAGGCCGTCAATGCGGCGCCGGCGGACTGGGCTCAGGCCGTGGTCGATGCAGGCATCGTGGATAACGCCACGATTGCCGAAAAGGCGATTCCCGGGTGCATGCTCGTGTGTCAGACGGGGAAGGATATGAAGGCGGCACTCGGTGGGTACCTGCAGGTGCTGGCCGATGCGGACGCGAGCGCCGTGGGCGGCAAGCTCCCGGCTGATGATTTCTACTACATGGAGTAGCCCGTGCGTGCGTTTGCTCGACACATGACAGAGCGTATGAAGGCGGTGGCGGCAGCAGGTGCCGTTGCCGCCTTTTGGCTTGCCGTGTGGGTCTTCGCGGCGGCGCTGGTGGCACAGCCGCTGATTTTGCCGGGTCCGGGTGCTGTTGTGGTGGCGTTGCTGCGGCTGGTATGCGATGCCGGCACGTGGGCGATCCTGGTGGGATCAGGCGCGCGAATCTTGGGCGGGCTGGCGCTTGCCGCGGTGTGCGGCGGCGTGCTGGCGGGAGTCTCGGTGCGGTCGCGGACGTTTGCCCGCCTGGTGGCGCCGGCGCTTTCGTTTGTTAAGGCGACGCCGGTTGCCTGCGTGGTGGTCCTGCTGCTCATTTGGCTGGGGTCGGCGCGCGTGAGCATCGCCGCGGTCTTTTTGATGGCGCTGCCGGGCGTGTATTTCTCGCTGGTTGAGGGTTTGGCGCAAGCGGATAAGCCACTGGAGCAGATGTTTCGCCTGCATGGCGTGCGGGGCTGGCGACTGTTCTTCGCCCACACTTGGCGCGAAGTCCTGCCGTTTGTGCTTTCGTGTGCCCGCGCCGTGATTGGCATGAGCTGGAAGGCCGGCGTGGCGGCTGAGCTGATCGGCATGGCGACGGGCACCGTGGGCGAGCGCATCTATCAGGCGAAGCTGCTCATCGAGACGGCTGACCTGCTGGCTTGGACCGTGCTAGTCGTGGCGGCATCGTGGGCATGCGAGCGTGTGCTGGTGTGGCTGCTGCGGGCTTCGGGGCCCGCAGCGTGGCGTGCTGCCGTGTGGGCACATGGGCGTGGTACTCGCGGGCGTTCGGGCGACTCTGCTGGCGCCGGCGCTGCTGCGGAGCTTGCGCTCGCCGTGGGCGATCGTGCGCCCTGGGCGCCGGCGCTCGGCGGACTGGTGCTTCGCGTGCCCGCGGGCGGGCGTATCTGCGTGATGGGCACCTCGGGCGTGGGCAAGTCGACGCTGCTTGCGCTGGCGGCGGGGGAGTGCGCGCCGTGCTCCATGGTGTTTCAGGATGTGCGCCTGGTAGAGGGCGCCTCGGCTTTGGATAACGTGCTGGTGTGCGCCGACGCGCGCGTGGACGCCTCGAGTGCCGCGGCCCTGTTGCGCCTGCTGGTGCCGGGGGTCGATGTGCATGCTCGTGTGGCCGAGCTCTCGGGCGGGCAGCGCCGTCGCGTCGAGATTGCCCGAGCCCTGCTGTGCCCAGGCGACGCGGTGATTCTGGACGAGCCCTTTACCGGCCTAGATACCGCTGCGCGCGACGCATGCGCCGAGATCGTGCTCGACTTGCTCGACGGCCGCATGCTGTTGCTTGCTACGCACGATGCCGTCGACGCTCAGGCCCTCAATATCTCGGACATCGTCACGCTCTAAATACTTACTCAGCAACAAAATGATCCGTTTTTTCTCCGTCCCCATAGGGTTAGGTATGGTATTCTATCTGCGGGGTAATACTTTGGATTACCAAGTAATACCAAAGCCGCAGAAACAAACTCCGGATGCGGGCCAATCGGGTTGCCTTCACAGCCCGTCGCCCAGCCGCGTGGCCCGCATCTATCCGCACTACCGTCGTTTCAAAAAGGAAGCGCCATGGCAGAACACATGACCCCCGTAGTCGCGAAGGTCTTGCCCGAGGAGAAGGCAGCCTTCGCGGCGGCAACCCAGCTCGTGGGCACCACGCCGTCCAACGCCATCCGCATGTTTATCGCTGCGTTCAATCGCTGCGGCACCTTCCCGTTCGACATCTCGCCCAGCGGGGCCTTTGGCAAAGACTGTCCCCAACAGCTAGTCGTTGAAGAACGTCCCCAATGACTAGTCGTTGGGGGGAGGTCGGCATGCTCAATGCGCTGGTTTGGGCGCTTGCCTGTTTTGGCGTCGTCGCTGCCGATATTGTCCTGAGCATGGTTTTGTTCTCCGCGCTGGACATCGTGTCGGCGCTGACGGGTTTCCCGATCGACAGCCTCGATATTCAATGGTTTCAAGCCGTCGCTCAGACGGCGTCGTTTTTGATGGCGCTGCTGTGGTGGCGTTATCTGTGGCCGCGTTCGTTTATGGCACGCCGGCAAAGCGCGCATCCGCTCGGCGGGGGAGCGCGTGGGACATGGAAACGCATCGCCTGCGTTATCGTGATTGGCCTGGCCCTGCAGGTGGTCGTTGGCTACGTGACCGACGCCGTGCTGTCGCTGCTGCCCGAGGCGGCGGCCGACTACAGCGAGCTTGTCGAGGAAACAGGCATGGGCGACACCAGCTATCTCGCCGTCCTGACTACGGTGTTCGGCGCCCCATTTTGTGAAGAGCTGCTGGTACGCGGCATTATTTTTGAGTTTTCGCTCCGAGCGTTTAATCCGCAGTGCCGCCCACTTTGGAAGCGCCGGCGTCGTGCGGGCGCGCAGGACGGCGCCATGGTGCCCTGGGCGGCCCCAAGCACGTGGGGTATCGCCGCGGCGATTGTGCTGCAGGCGGCAATCTTCGGTTTTATGCACATGAATTGGGTGCAGGGTTGCTACGCGGGTGCCGCCGGCCTCATCTTTGGTTGGGTGCTCGTGACCACCGGAAAGCTTCGCTACACGATCCTGCTGCATTTTGCCTTTAACGCCGGGTCGTATCTCATGACGTTGCTCTGGTTTGTGAACACGCCGTCCGACGTGGCAATTACGGTCGCTATCGCCGGCGTCATCCTCGTTGAGTCAATGCGCTCGCTGCGCCACGCGTGTGGGATGGACGCAGCGAGCGCACCGCTGCCCTAGTTGCGGCGACCGCCTCCGTTGGCACCCTGACGCCCCTGAGCTGCGCGGTTGCGGCCTGCGGTGTTCTGCGCACGCGACATGCCGCTGTGGCCCTTGCTACCCTTGGGTCCCTTGCCGGCGGCGCCACCGTGGGCCTTGCCGCCCTTCTTGCCGGTGCCGTGTCCGCCGCCAGCAGACGTCTCGCCCGGGCGCGGGGGCACGGGACGAATCAGGCAATGCTTGGTGTAGCCGATCAGATCGCGGCGGCCGGCTTTTTCCAGCGCCTCGCGCACCAGCTTGTAGTTCTCGGGTTTGCGATACTGAATGAGCGCACGCTGCATGGCCTTCTCGTGCGGGTCGCGCGCCACATAGATCGGCTCCATGGTGCGCGGGTCCACGCCGGTGTAGTACATGCACGTCGACATGGTGGACGGCGTGGGGTAGAAGTCTTGCACCTGCTCGGGCATGTAGCCCATGTCGCGCACGGCCTCGGCAAGGTCCACAGCTTCCTTCATCGTCGATCCGGGGTGGCTCGAGATCAGATACGGTACCACGTACTGCTTGAGTCCGTACTCGCGGTTCAGGCGCTCAAATTTGCGGCAGAACGCATCGTAGACGGCGCGACTCGGCTTGCCCATCACGGACAGCACTGCGTCGCTCACGTGCTCGGGTGCCACGCGGAGCTGGCCCGAGACATGGTGTTCCAGCAGCTCGCGCAAAAACTCGTCCGAGGCATCCGCCATGGTGTAGTCAAAGCGGATGCCGCTGCGCACGAAGACTTTTTTGACGCCCGGCAGCTGGCGCAGGTCGCGCAACAGCTGCGTGTAGCCGCTCTCGTCGACCACCATGTTCTTGCATACGCTCGGCCACAGGCAGCGCTTGTTCTTGCACACGCCGTGCTTGAGCTGCTTGTCGCAGGCAGGGCGGCTAAAGTTTGCCGTCGGGCCGCCCACGTCGTTGATGTAGCCCTTAAACTCGGGGTCGTGCGTGAGCAGCTCGGCCTCGCGCATGATCGAATCGTGGCTGCGCATCTGCAGCACGCGACCCTGGTGGAAGGTGAGCGCACAAAACGAGCACTCGCCAAAACAGCCGCGGTTGGAGCTGATCGAAAACTTGATCTCGGCAAAGGCCGGCACGCCGCCCGCCGCATCGTAATCGGGATGCCAATCGCGTGCGTAGGGGAGCTCGGCAACCTCGTCCATCTCGTCAGTGGTGAGTGTCGCCGACGGCGGGTTCTGCACCACGTACACGCTGTTGGGGTAGGGCTCTACCAGGCGATGCCCGGTGATGGGGTCCATGTTCTGCTGTTGCACGTTAAAGCTGCGCGCGTAGTTGAGCTTGTCGGCGGCAAGGTCGTCCCAGCTGGGCAGCAGGTCGTAGTCGTAGACCTCGTCGAGCGAGCTGGTGCGGTAGACGGTGCCATTGATATAGGTAATCTGATCGACGGGCAGTCCCGCGTCGAGTGCGTCGGCAATCTCGACGATCGCGTGCTCGCCCATGCCGTAGATGAGGATGTCGGCGCCCGAGTCGAGCAGTACCGAGCGCTTGAGCTTGTCCTGCCAGTAGTCGTAGTGGGCCAGGCGGCGCAGGCTCGCCTCGATGCCGCCGATGATGATGGGGGCGTCCTTGAACGTCTGGCGGATGAGGTTGCCGTAGACCGTGACAGCTCGGTTGGGACGGTGCCCCTCCTCGCCACCGGGAGTGTAGGCGTCGGTGTGGCGGCGGTGCTTGGTCACCGAATAGTGGTTGACCATGGAGTCCATGTTGCCGGCACTGACGAGAAAGCCCAGGCGCGGCTCGCCGAGCACAGTGATGCTGACGGGGTCGGTCCAGTCGGGCTGGCAGATGATGCCCACTTTGTAGCCGTGCGCGTCGAGTACGCGGCTGATGATAGCCATGCCAAAGCTCGGATGGTCCACGTAGGCGTCGCCGCAGATGTAGACAAAGTCGCACTGGTCCCAGCCGCGCGCATCCATGTCGGCGCGGCTGACGGGGAGGAACTTATCGCGGCCCGGGCGCCAGGGACGGGCGGGCGTCGCTTGGGAATGCTTGGTGCGGGCGACCGTGGCCTGCGCCTTGCCGCCGCGCTTTTGCTGCTGGCCCTGTTTGCCCTGCTGTCCGCGTTGGCTGTTCTGAGCGTGCTGAGGCTTTTTCGCCACGATCCCTCCCGGTGTCTGTATGCTGCACGTAATTGTAACCAGTCTTTTTGGGACGGGGCTAAAAAGACTGGGGGAGTACATGAGCTGGTGAGTGAGAGCGTCGCTGAGCCAGTCGTTTGTTTCCAGACTGTGTATCTGCGCGTTGGAGAACCCGTCTCGCGCGCACGCCATGTTGTCAATGGGTTACAGTATGAACGGCGGTTATGTTTCCGCCAACGCACGAGAGGGTCGTCAACAAGGAGGATGCACGACGATGCAGCGTGCCAAACAGATATCGGAGTCCATCGAGCTGGGCATCATCTTGGCGCTCGCCGGTGGCTTTATGGACGTCTATTCGTACATTGGGCGCGATCATGTTTTCGCCAACGCGCAGACGGGCAACATCTTGCTGGTGGGCGTGAGCATCTCAGAGGGCAATTGGGCACTTGCGGGGCGCTACTTCTTCCCTGTGGTGTCGTTTGCCGTGGGTATTATGCTTGCCGATCTGGTACACGAGCGGTTTGGCAGCGTGATCCACTGGCGTCAGGTGACGGTGTTCTTTGAAGCCGTCATCTTGCTGGGCGTGAGCTTCATCCCGGGCGGCAATTTCAACCTGCTCGCCAACTGCCTCACCTCGTTTGCCTGCGGCATGCAGGTCGAGAGCTTCCGCAAGATCCACGGTCACGGCATCGCTACGACCATGTGCATCGGCAACTTGCGCAACGCGCTGCAAAACGTGGACGATTACATCATCACCCACAGGCGCGGCTTTTTGGAAAACGGCCTGCTGTACTTTGGCGTGATCTTTACCTTTGTGTTTGGCGCCGTGTTGGGCAACTGGTGTATTGAGCGCATGGGCCTGCACGCCATCGTCGTGGCGAGCTTGCTGCTGTTTGTCGCGTTTGCCATCATGTTCATCGACCGCGAGCGCGACTTGCGCTTACGCTGGAAGGTTGCGGCCGAGGCTTGGAAAGAGGGCTGCCGAAAGTAACCGAATGCGGCAAAGGGGCTGTCCCTTTGCCGCAATATTTTTCATCATCTGTTGAAACGCTTTAACAAATTTGACGTTCTCACGTGTTTTTCGTTTCAAAAGCGTTAGGATGGGACTCATAGCGTGGGGCGTAATGGGTGCCCCGCACACGATGGGAGGCTATCAATGGCTAATCGTTTCGTTCTCAATACCATCTCTTATCATGGTTCCGGCGCCATCAAGGAGATCCCCGGCGAGCTCCAGCGTCGTGGCTACAAGAAGATCTTCGTCTGCTCCGACCCCGATCTGGTCAAGTTTGGCGTTACCGCTAAGGTGACCGACGAGCTCGACGCCGCCGGCATCGCTTGGAGCCTTTACTCCGAGATTAAGCCCAACCCCACCATCCAGAACGTCAAGGACGGCGTCGAGGCCTTCAAGGCCGCCGAGGCTGACGCTATCGTGACCATCGGTGGCGGTTCCTCCATGGACACTGCCAAGGCCATCGGCATCATCATCAACAACCCCGAGTTCGCCGATGTCCGCAGCCTCGAGGGCGTTGCTCCCACTAAGAACCACGCCGTGTTCACCATCGCTGTGCCGACGACTGCCGGTACCGCCGCCGAGGTGACCATCAACTACGTCATCACCGACCCCGAGAAGGTCCGCAAGTTCGTGTGCGTCGACACCAACGACGCCCCCGAGGTCGCCGTCGTCGACCCCGATATGATGGCTTCCATGCCCGCCGGCCTGACCGCCTCTACCGGCATGGACGCTCTGACCCACGCCATCGAGGGCTACACCACCAAGGGCGCTTGGGAGCTCTCCGACATGTTCCACTTTGAGGCTATTAAGCTGATCAGCGAGAACCTGCGCGACTCTGTCGCCGAGGCCAAGTCCGGTCAGCCCGGCTCCGGCCGCGAGGGTATGGCTCTTGGCCAGTATGTCGCCGGCATGGGCTTCTCCAACGTCGGCCTGGGCATCGACCACGCCATGGCTCACACCCTGTCTGCTCACTACGACACCCCGCACGGCGTCGCTTGTGCCATGCTGTTGCCGATCGCCATGGAGTTCAACAAGCCGGTTTGCGCCGAGCGCCTGGCCAAGGTTGCCGTCGCCATGGGCGTTGACACCACGGGCATGAGCACCGACGAGGCTGCCGACGCCGCTATCGCCGCCGTCAAGCAGCTTTCCGCCGACGTGAACATCCCGCACGTCTGCGAGGCTATGAAGGCTGACGAGATCGAGGTCCTGGCCAAGGACGCCATGGCCGACGCCTGCTTCCCGGGTAACCCGCGCGAGGCGACGCTCGACGACGTCATCGAGCTCTTCAAGAAGATCTGCCCGGC
>CAJMAZ010000013.1:0-45532 GCA_905211535.1 uncultured Collinsella sp.
GGCGGTACCGCCATCAGCGAAAAGATCCGTGCTCTGCTACTCGACCCCGCCAATACGGCGATGGGCGACACCTGCGAGCTGCTGCTCTACGAGGCAGCGCGTGCCCAGCTGGTACACGAGGTCATCGCCCCCGCCCTTGCGGCCGGCAAGGTGGTCCTGTGCGATCGCTTCTACGATTCCACGACCTGCTATCAGGCGTTTGCCGATGGTCTCGACCGTCAGATGGTACGCGATGCCAACAACCTGGCTGTCGCCGGTACGCATCCGGCGCTCACGCTCGTCTACCACATCACACCCGAGCAGGCGGCGCTACGCATGGCAGCCCGTGGCGCGGCAGATCGCATGGAGGCAAAAGGCATGACCTTCCAAGAGCGCGTCTACCAGGGATTTTGCGCCATTGCCGCCGAGGAACCAAACCGCGTAAAGCTCATCGACGCGACCGCGACCGTCGAGGAAGTCTTTGAGAAGACGGTCGAGCAGATTCGCGCGTACGGTCTCGACATTCCGCAAGATGCCGTCGCTGCCGCGCTAGCCCAGGAGGCCGAGTAACATGGCCCCCGCTCAGGCAAGCCTGCTGGCCAAGCTTGATACTCAAGAGCGCGTACGCGACTTTTTGACCAACGCCGTCGCCAGCGGCCGCGCATCGCACGCCTACCTGTTTTTGGGCGCGCCCGGCGCGGGCAAGCTCGACGCCGCGTGGGCGCTCGCTCAGGCCTTCCTGTGCGAGCAGGATGGCTGCGGCTCATGCGATAGCTGCGTGCGCGTCGCCCGCCATACGCACCCCGACGTGCACTATTACACGCCCGAGAGCGCCACGGGCTACCTCATCGCCCAGACCCGCGAGCTGCTCGACGACGTGCCGCTGGCGCCCATCCGTGCCAAGGCCAAGGTCTACATCATCGACCGTGCCGAGCAGCTGCGCGCCAACACCGCCAACGCACTGCTCAAAACACTCGAGGAGCCGCCCGAGGGCGTTATGTTTATCTTGCTGGGCACCTCGGCAGATGTGATGCTGCCCACCATCGTGAGCCGCTGCCAGTGCGTGCCGTTTCGACTGGTGTCGCCCGTCGTCGCTGCGCAGGCCGTGAGCCGCGCCACCGGTCAGGACCCTGCGCGTTGCCGCATGGCCGTCGCCGTAGCGGGAAGCCCCACGCGTGGCATTGAGTTCCTCAAGAGCGCCGAGCGCCAGGACGCCCGCCGTCAGATGGTTCGCGCCATCGATTCGCTTATCGCTGCCGACGAAGCCGACGTGCTCAGCCGCGCCAAGTCACTCATCGTCGCCGTCAAGGCGCCGCTCGCCGAGGTCAAGTCCACGCAGGAAAAGGTGCTCGAGCAAAACGCCGACTACCTGTCGCGTGGAGCATTGAAGCAGCTTGAGGACCGCAACAAGCGCGAACTCAACGCGCGCGAGCGTTCGGGTATCATGGAAGCGCTGGCGAGCGCGCGGACGCTCATGCGCGACGTGCTGCTGACGCTTCAGGACGAGGCAGCCGACGTGGTGAACGAAGACGTGCGCGACACGATCGGTCGGCTTGCCGCCGCGACCAATGTTGCGGGTGCCACCCGGGCGCTCGAGGCAGTCGCGACCGCCGAGCGCAACATCGCCAGAAACGTTACTCCCCAGCTGGCCATCGAGGTCATGCTGTTCGATATCAGGAAGGCACTGAAATGCCGTTAGTCGTACCCGTTAAGTTTACCTACGCCTCGCGCGACCTGTGGTTCGATCCGCAGGATCTGGATATCCTCGAGGCCGATTATGCCATTTGCTCCACCGAGCGCGGAACCGAGATCGGCCTGGTCACGGCCGATCCCTTTGAGGTGCCGCAAGACGAGATCGGTCAGCCGCTCAAGCCCGTGCTGCGTGTGGCGAGCGACATCGACCTGCAGCTTGCCGACGACCTGGCCATTCAGGGCGACGAGGCCATGGTCGACTTCCGCCGCCTGGTCAAGGAGCTCGACCTCGAGATGAAGCCGGTGGGCGTTGAGTACCTGTTTGGCGGCGAGAAGGCCGTGTTCTACTTTGCGGCCGAGGAGCGCGTCGATTTTCGTCAGCTCGTCAAGGATCTGTCCTCGACGCTGCACATTCGCGTCGACATGCGCCAGATCGGCGTGCGCGACGAGACCCGCCTGGTGGGCGGCTATGCCCAGTGCGGCCAGGAGCTCTGCTGCACGCGCTTTGGCGGACAGTTTGAACCCGTCTCGATTCGCATGGCAAAAGAGCAAGACCTGCCGCTCAACTCGTCCAAGATTAGCGGCGTGTGTGGCCGCCTGATGTGCTGCCTGCGTTATGAGTTCGAGGCGTACAAGGACTTTAAGAGCCGTGCGCCCAAAAAGAAGACGCTCATCGATACGCCGCTCGGCAAGGCGCGTATTCAGGAATATGACACGCCGCGCGAGCAGCTGGTGCTGCGCCTGGAGAACGGCAAAGTCTTTAAGGTCAACCTGGCCGATATGACGTGCTCGGAGGGCTGCAAAAAGAAGGCCGCCGAGCAGGGCTGCAACTGCCGCCCCGACTGCGTGACGCGCGACGTGCTCGAGCGCATTGAGTCGCCCGAGATGCGCCTGGCGCTCATGGAGCTCGATCGCGAGAACGGCGTCGACGTGGGCGATGGCCTGTCGAGCGCCGACCGTCTTGCCGGCACGTCGATGCCCAAGCGCCGTCGTCGCGATGCCGATTCCGATGCTCGCGCTGCTCAGAGCCAGGGCGAGGGCCGTGGCCGCGGAAAGGGCCGTGGTAAGGTCGAGGCACCCGAGGCCGAGGAGGCCGCCGGTGGCCGTCGTCGCCGCAAGCGCACGGCGTCCGTCGACAATGGCGAGGCCGCGGGTAAGAACGCTTCCCGCGAGCGCGAGGCTCAGCAGCCCCAGCAGCAGAATCGCGGCGGTGGCATGAACCCCACACGTCGCCGCCGCCGTCATCTGTCGAGCGAGGAGCGCGAGGACGCCTTCCGCGCCGCAGCTGCTCGCGAGGCTGGTGCCGCTTCCAAGGGTGCCTCGGCCTCCGATGCGCCTGTCGACAAGGGCGGCAAGCCGCGTGGTGAGGAGGAGCGCGCGCCGCGTCCGCGCCGTCGCCATTCCTCGGGCGCGCAGCAGAAGCCCTCAGTGCCCTCCGTGGCCGATCAGGTCTCGGACGGTGAAGTCAAGGTCACGCGCCGTCGCCCCGGCGATGGCGGGGGAGCTGCTGCCAAGGCTTCGCGTGGCGCCGCTCGCGACGAGCGCGAGCTGCGCGAGGATCGCGGTGGCGAGGGCTCGGCCGACCAGGGTCAAAAGCGCCGTCGCCGTCGCCGTTCCCGCAAGCCGCGCCAGGATGGTGGCGAGGGCTCGGCCCCGTCTTCGTCCGCACCACAACCGCCCGCCGGAGAATAACGCCCGCGAGCGGATTTAGCCCGCCTTGCCCCGAGCGCATCGGGGTATCATAGCGCCGAATCAACAACCCTCCCTGCGACCGAACGTAGGGAGGGTTGTGTCTTGAAGAGCCATCTGAACATATTGAGCCGTCTGCAGGGTGCCGGCGCCCTACCGTTTGCGGACGAATTGCTACCGTTTGCCGAGTGGGCGGCACGCGAGGCGCTCGAGGCATTGTCGCCAACACGATGTGCCGGCTGCGAGCGCGCCGGTGCGCTTATTTGCCAAGACTGTCTGGCCGCGCTCACGCTCATCGACCCACGTCATAGCTGTACCCGGTGCGGCGCCCCGTTTGGGGATTTGCTGTGCACTGAGTGTTCGGTCGAGGGCACGTCCTCGGCAATGGCGGAGGCGCTCGACCGCTGCCTGGCGTGCGCCGTCTATGCGCATCCGCTGCCGCGCATCATTAAAGCGTACAAGGATGCGGGCGAGCGACGTCTGGCTCCGTATCTGGCGGAGCTGCTCTACGACACCGCCCTGCATGCCCAGGTCGTAGCGCCCGATCGCTACGGAGGCGTGCTGTCCGGTGCGGATGCGGTGGTGTTTGTGCCTGCGACGGCGGCAGCGTTTCGGCGGCGTGGTTTTGATCATATGGAGGCCATTGCGCGCCCATTTTGCGAGCTGTCGGGTGTTCCCCTGCTCGATGCTCTCGTCAAGTACGGGCATGGCGACCAGCGCGAACTCGGTCGTGAGGAGCGCCGCGAGCGTGCCCAAGGCATGTACGAGACCGTTGAGGACGTGCGGGGCAAGCGCCTGCTGCTTATCGATGACGTTATCACCACAGGTGCGACGATGGCCGCGGCTTCGGCGGAACTCAAGCGCGCCGGCGCTGCGGCAGTCGATGGCGTTGCTATCGCACGCGTTTGGTAGGGGTGGTTTTGTGGCAGTGAAGATGGCGCGGTGTGACGAGCCGACAAGCGAGCAACTGGCGGCCTCCATAATTCTGACCGGCGCCTCGGCGCTACGCATGATGCGCGCCGAGCGCCGACAAATGGGTTACATCAGCTGGAGGGACCTCGATCCCGATGAAGAGCGCCGTGTGCTACGCACGTCGTCGCCCTCGACTGAGGACATCTATCTTCCCGACTTGGTGCGGATTGGGGCCGCAAGCGGCGAGGTGCGAGAAGATCTTTGCTTGCTGGTGGGGTCTGCAAAGCAGCGTCGCCGCATGCCTGGCGTGGGCTGGTCCGTGTGTTCCGGGTTGCCTGTCGGCTCGATTCTAGAGGTGGAACCGGGGGTGTACAGCCTATCTCCTGAGGCCCTTTGTGTTGCCGTTGCCCGCGAGGTCGGCTGTATCCAGGCGTTTGCTCTGGCCCAGGAACTGTGTTCCAAGATTTCACTGAGCGATCGCGGGAAGTATCTGCCTCCTTACACCTCGCCTGTTGCGAATAGACTTGCAAAGGACAAGGACCAACCGGCAGACGTGGGCTACTTTGAAGTCGAGCCGGTGCTGACGCCCGATCGCCTGGCAGATTACCTTGCGGCATGCAAGGGGAATGTGGCCAAACAGCTGCGGCGGCTGTGTCCCTACCTGTCAGAAAACCTGCGCTCGCCCATGGAATGCATCATGCTCGCCATGTTTTCGCTTCCGTTTTCCTGTGGCGGATTTGCCTGCGGTCCCTTTAAGACCGACTACAAGATTGAGTTCGATGACCGCGCGCAGGCAATCTCGGGGATGCCGCACGCAGTTTGCGATGCGTATCAGGAAGCAGCCCGGTTTGACCTGGAATACAACGGTGAGCTGGGTCATTCCTCCCGGAGGGGACGTATCCATGATGAAAAACGCAACACGGGCTTCATAGCTATGGGGATCGAGGTCGCGACGGTCAACAACGAGATGCTCTGCGACATGGAGGCAATGGAAGCGCTCGCATGGCGCATGCACCAGCGTATGCGAAAGCGGTACCGGAATCGTGTCGATGCTCGCAGGAAGAAGCAAGAAGCGTTGCTTAACACGCTGCGGGCGTGTTTTGGGCTTAAGCCGGTCTAATTCGCGTCGAAAAAAGAGGGTTAATCATATGCCCTGGCCAAAATATGGCAAATATGAGTACTGTCACTAAATCGGTAACAGCAAAATCAAGGAATTTAGAACTCGGAGGCGGCGTAAAGTAAGAAGATAATAAACAAATGTAGAATAACTAAGCATCAGGTTGGCGACTCTGAGCGCAAAATCTGTCCGAAAGGCCAAAATTGTCTGTTACTAAATTGGTGACAGTACTCATATTTGCCATATTTTGGCCGGGGCACCCTAAGAAGGGTGCCCCGGAGCTCCCCGTAGGGGAGCTCCGGGCTTCATAGGGGCACGAATAGCCCGCTCCGACCTGCGAAATCTGTACTCGCGATGCGAATGACGCCCCTAACCTTAAACTTTAGCTTGAACTTAGCTATAATGCGCTTCGTTCCTACCAGGCTGTGGTTGCGGACGGACGAAATGCCCGTCCTAGTCCAAGACAGACGCGGTCAAAGGGATCCACGTAAGCGACCGCGTGCGCGCGGCGCGATCATGGCGCGTCCTAGATGTAAGCCGCACCGTCCGTTCTACTTTCTTTGGGGCAATACCGCCTCGCGGGCGAGCGGGTCAGTCGTGAAGGTGGCTGCGGCCTCCCGAGCAAACACCCCGGTGCGCAAGTGTGGGGTCAAATACCAGGTCAGCTGGTGGGAACAACCTGATATTCCGCGCAACGCACGGATCGTATACGACACAGAAGGCAGGGTAGTGGACATGGTGAGGGGCAGCTTGATGCACGCGGCTCGGTTAGGTGCTGGGACCGCAGCGGTCATCGCCGTTTTGGGCCTGAGCGGATGCGCGTTCAACCCGCTGTCTACGTTCACGACTCCCACGATTGACCAGATCGAGCACGAGACCGTCACGCCGGCGGTGTCGGACGATGCCCTGGTCACTCCCGGAACCCTGACGGTCGCCCTCGATACTTCCGATGCGCCGCAGGCGATGCAGGGCGCTGACGGCGAGCTTACGGGGTATGCAGTCGACGCTGCCCGCGCCCTCGCAAGCCGCATGGGCCTTAAGGTCGCCTTTGTCGATGCGTCCTCGGCAGGTTCCGCGCTCGGCGACAAAAAGGCTGATATCTTTATCGGCGAGATTAACTCCACGGACGGGGACATTAGCTCGCTCGGCACCTGCCTGTACGATGCCACTTCCGTGTTCGGTAAAACTAGTGATGGTGGGTCGCTAAGCGTTTCCACCGATACCCTTAACACGTCTACCCTGGGTGTCCAGATGTCCTCGGCCTCGCAGGAGGCGCTTGCCAAGCAGAGCATTACCGCCAACCAAAAGACCTACTCCAACATCAACGAGTGCTTTGAGGCGCTCGAGTCCGGCGAGGTCGACTATGTGATCTGCGACTCCACAGCCGGCGGCTACCTTGCACGCCTGATGAGCGATATCTCCTATGTCGGCGCGCTCGAGGCGCCCTCGACGCTTGGTGTTGCGGGCCTCTCGTCCAATGACGAACTGTGCCGTGCCGTGAGCGATGCCCTCGACGGTATTACGGCCGACGGCACGCTCGAGGCGGTCCACTCTGTCTGGTATGGCACGATGCCCTACGACCTCACCACTAAGACGGTTTCGGGCGCTAACGTGCAGCCGGGCGACTCTGAGTCCAGTGAGACCACGTCCTCCGGCAGCGAGTCCTCCGATTCCAACAATGAGACCGCATCCTCCGAGGACAAATCGTCCAGCCAAGAAGGCACCATCACCGACGACGACATTAACAAACTCAATAGCTAGTTATTGCCAGGGGTGGTGTCTCCTATACGTTGGAAAGGACACCTCTTCACGGTTTCGACACGCACTGCCGGGCTTCCCCAATAGGGGAGCCCGGCTTTTTCATCCCTATAAAACCAGCAGGTCAAAGCCAATTTTCGGGACCAAATACAAATCTGTCGGCTCCCTCCTATAGCGCACTTTGCCACAGAAAAGCGCGAGACTTCGGTATGCGGTATCAAGCAATCGTTATTCGGGTCTTTGGGAATCCGCGTGATTAAATGCACGGCAATGGGTACATAGCCAGTACAGTAAGTCCCCGAGGCAGATTGGAGCCACGTATGGATATCAAGGTTTCTGGACGCAAGACGACGGTAACCGATGCTCTGCGTGCGCATGTGGATGAGAAGATCGGCGAGGCGCTCAAGGTTTTCGATATCGAGCCCATGACGGTCGACGTTGTACTTCGCTATGAGAAGAACCCCTCGAACCCCAACCCGGCAATCGTCGAGGTTACGGTTCGTGCCCGCGGTTCGGTGATCCGCGTTGCCGAGCACGGTGCAGATATGTACGCCGCCATCGACCTCTCCGCCGATAAGGTCACCCGCCAGCTGCGCAAGTTCAAGACCAAGGTCGTGGACAACCGCCAGGGCGGTGCCAGCGCAGCGGATGTCGCACCGGTCGAGCGCGTCGAGGATCTGGCCGACCTGCTGCTGCCCGAGGAGGAGGACGACCTGCTCGTCCGCGAGAAGGTCATCGATGTCACCCCGATGACTGAGGAGCAGGCACTGGTGCAGACCGATCTGCTCGGCCACGACTTCTACGTGTTCGAGAACGCGACGACTGGCCTCATCAATGTGGTGTATCACCGTAAGAATGGTGGATATGGCATCATCAAGCCCCGTATCGAAACACTTGACGAGTAAAATACGTTAACTTGCATGAGTTAACGGCCGGCGGTCATCCCATGCGGATGGCCGCCTTTTTTACGTAAGGAGTCGCTTTGATGGACAAGGCTGCATCTACCGGCCATTCTGACCGCTGCCGCATCGTCGTCGATACCTGCTGCGACTTTAGCCCCGAGGTCGCCGCGAACCTCGATGTCGATATCTTGGGCTTCCCCTTCATTATCGATGGCGAGGAGCGCACGGACGACATCTGGTCGAGCATCACACCCAAGGAGTTCTACGACCGCATGCGCGCCGGTGCCCGCGTGTCCACCTCGGCTGTGTCGCTCGGTCGCTATATCGAGTTCTTTACCGAGTGCGCCAAAGAGGGCACGCCCACGGTCTACCTGTGCTTTACCTCGGCGCTGTCGTCGAGCTACAACTCCGCGTGCCAGGCGGCGGACGCCGTGCGCGCCGAGTATCCCGATTTTGAGCTGTACGTGGTCGACAACGCTCTACCCTGTGCGACCGGCGCGCTCCTGGCGCTCGAGGCCGTGCGCCAGCGTTCGGCGGGACTGACCGCCAAGCAGCTGGTCGATTGGGCAAACGAGGCAAAGACCTACGTCCACGGCTACTTTACGCTCGAGAGCTTCGACGCACTGGCTGCCGGCGGCCGCATTCCGCCCGCGGCGGCGCAGCTCACGGCAAAGCTCGATGTCAAGCCCGAGCTCTCCTACGACCTTGCCGGCTCGCTGTCGCTGATCGGCGTCAACCGCGGCCGCAAGAAGGCGCTCAAGTCCATCCTCAAGTCGTTCCGCGAGAACTACGTGCCCGACCGCACCATGCCCATCGCCATCATGACGGCCGATGCCGAAAAGGACGGCGACTGGCTCGAGGCCGCCATCCGCAAGGAGGAGGGCTGCGCCGACGTCACGATCATTCGCAGCTCCGTGGGTCCCACCATTGGCTCGCACGTGGGCCCCGGCATGGTGGCCTGCGCGTTTTGGGGCAAGAATCGTGCCGAGAAAGCCTCGCTTTCCGACCGCATCGCGCGCCGTGTGCGAGGCGAGTAGGCAGGCGCTGCGGCTGCAAGCGCCCTCAAGTCACGGCCGAAACGCTGGCACCGAGTATTTAACCTGGTAACAACACCCAACCCAAAAGGAAAGGTTTCATGGCAAACAAGCTCTCCGTCGCATTCATCGGCACCGGAATCATGGGTGCCCCCATCGCCGGCCACATCCTGGACGCCGGCTATCCCGTCACGGTCAACAACCGCACCAAGTCCAAGGCTGCCGCGCTTATCGAGCGCGGTGCCGCCTGGGCCGATACGCCGGCCGATGCCGTGGCTAACGCCGATGTCGTCTTTACCATGGTGGGTTATCCCTCCGAGGTCGAGGAGCTCTACCTGGCGGGCGACGGTCTGCTCGCGTGCACTAAGCCCGGCGCGGTCCTGATCGACCTCACCACGAGCTCGCCCGAGCTCGCCCGTGACATTGCCGAGGCCGCCCAGGTTTCTGGTCGCATGGCGTTTGACTGCCCCGTCACCGGCGGCGAGTCGGGTGCTATCGCCGGTGCGCTCACGGCTATCGTGGGTGCTACCGAGAACGACATCGCGCCGGTCCGCGACATCCTTGCCACCTTTGCGGCCAACATCTGCTGCTTCGATGGCGCCGGCAAGGGCCAGGCTGCCAAACTCGCCAACCAGGTGTCGCTGGGCGCCTGCATGGTCGGCATGGCAGACGCCATGGCATTTGCCGAGCTGAGCGGCCTTGACCTGGAGAAGACCCGCCAGATGATCCTGGGCGGTACCGGCAAGTCCGGCGCCATGGAGAGCCTGGCGCCCAAGGCGCTCGACGGCGACTACAAGCCCGGCTTTATGGTCGAGCACTTCATCAAGGACCTGCGTCTGGCGCTCGCCTATGCCGACGACCGCGAGCTTGCGCTGCCCGGCGCCGACGTGGCCTTTACGCTCTACGACATGCTCGACGCCATCGGTGGCGCCAAGCTGGGCACCCAGGCCATCACGGTCCTCTACAAGGAGGAGGCCGACGCCATCGCCGCCGGTCTGGACTGGTCGCAGTATCGTCCCGAAGAGCATGGCGCTCACGAGGAAGGCTGCGGTTGCGGCGAGCATGGCGACGACCACGAGTGCGGTTGCGGCCACCACCACGACGAGGACCACGAGTGCTGCGGCGGCCACGGCCATGATGACGGCCACGAGTGCTGCTGCGGCCACCATCACGGGGAGTAGCGCCCATGAGCTGGACGTTCGTGGTGCTTGCGCTGGTGCTCTTTCTCTTTGCGATTTACATCGGCTTTTTGTGCGGCCAGTGGGCGTGCGAAAAGCGCGTCATCACCAAGCGCGACTACTGGATTGCCAACTTTGCGGGAGCGGCGGCAGTCGTCCTGCTAACCTGGGTGTTCTCGCTGTTCCCGCTGGTGCAGTTTGCGCCGATCGGCTGGCTCGGCGGCTTTATCGCCGGCCTTAAGATGAGCTTTGGCGAGTCCGTCGGCCCGTGGCGCAAGCACGACGAGGTCTTTAACGTCAACAAGGCACACCGCGCCGCCGCCGATGCGGGCGACGCCGAGGAGCGCCGCCGCGCGCGTCACAATGGTGCAGCCGACCGACAGCTCATCTCGGTCACCGATGACAGCAAGGGTGCTGGCAAGCACGCTAAGAAATAGTAAGAAGAGGTAACTATGGCAGAAAACAAGGAAGAACAGCTCACCGACGAGGAGCTGGCACAGCTTCAGCTGGCAGAGGAGAACGAGAACGCCGTCGACCGTCTGGTCAAGGAGCTCGGCTGCCCCACGCGCCGCATCCGTCAGTTTGCCGCCCGCGTGCTGCACCTGCTTGCCGAGCGCGATCCGCAGCGCGTCGTGCCCTGCGTGCCCGCGCTAATCGAGGCGCTCGACCGCCCCGAGGCTCAGACCCGCTGGGAGGCCCTCGATGCCCTGGCGGCGCTCGCCACCACCTGCCCCGAGCAGCTGGGCGATGCCTTTGAGGGCGCCGAGACCGCGCTGTTCGACGAGATTTCCTCTACGCTGCGCTATGCCGCCTTCCGCCTGCTGTGCGTGTGGGGTGCCACGAGCGTCGAGCGTTCGCGCGAGGCTTGGCCCATCCTGGACGAGGCTATCCAGTGCTACCACGGCGACCTTGAGTATCGCGACATGCTCGGTTGCCTGTACGAGTTTGGCCAGGGCGAGATTGACGCCGAGGTCGCCGAGAAGCTCGCGCTGCGCCTTAAGTTCGACGCCGAGAACGGCAAGGGCAGCTATCTCAAGGCCCGTTCGAGCGAGATTTGCGAAATGCTTGTTAAACGTTTTGGCCTGGATCTCTCCAAAAAGAAGAAGCGTGCTAGCGTTAAAAAATCTGACGACGCCGAAGACGAGGAGTAACAGATTATGGCGCACGATGTAGTCCTGATTCCCGGTGACGGTATCGGTCCCGAGATTACGCAGGCCATGCGCCGCGTGGTCGAGGCCACTGGTGTCCAGATCAACTGGAACGTCCAGGAGGCCGGTGCCGGCGTCATGGACGAGTTTGGCACGCCGCTGCCCCAGCACGTGCTCGATGCGGTCGCCGAGACCAAGGTTGCCATCAAGGGTCCCATCACCACGCCGGTCGGCACGGGTTTCCGCAGCGTTAACGTGGCCCTGCGCAAGCACTTCGACCTGTACGCCTGCGTTCGCCCCTGCCTGTCGCAGCCGGGCGACGGCTCTCGTTTCCGCGATGTCGATCTGGTCATCGTGCGCGAGAACACCGAGGACCTCTACGCCGGCATCGAGTTCGATGAGGGCACTGTCGAGGTCGAGGAGCTCTCGCAGCTCGTCGAGCGATCGGGCCAAAAGACCTTCGCCGCCGATTCTGCGATCTCGATTAAGCCGATCTCTATCGCCAAGAGCCGCCGCATTGTGGAGTATGCCTTTGAGTATGCCCGCCGCTGCGGCCGCAAAAAGGTGACGGCCGTGCACAAGGCCAACATCATGAAGGCGACCGACGGCCTGTTCCTGCGCGTGGCGCGAGAGGTGGCCGCCAACTATCCCGATATCGAGTTCAACGACAAGATCGTCGACGCCACCTGTATGGGCCTGGTCCAGAACCCCAACGACTTCGATGTCTTGGTACTGCCCAACCTGTACGGCGACATCGTGAGCGACCTGTGCGCTGGCCTGGTGGGTGGCTTAGGGATGGCCCCCGGCTCCAACATCGGTGTCGACTGCGCCATCTTCGAGGCAACGCACGGCTCCGCGCCCGATATCGCTGGCCAGGATATCGCCAACCCCACGGCCGAGATCCTCTCTGCTGCGATGATGCTCGATCACCTGGGCGAGAACGATGCGGCCAATCGTATCCGCGCTGCGGTGTCTGCCACGCTCGACGAGGGCGAGCAGGTTACCGGCGACGTGCGTCGTGCCCAGACCGGCTCCGTTGAGGGCGCTGTGGGCACGCAGGCCTTTGCCGATGCCGTTATCGCGCACCTGGCCTAAGGCATGCAGACTGCAAACGCCTAAATAGTACTTAAGTGTTTGCGTATAACCTGAGAATCAATACGCCCGGCGCTCTGTCGGGCGTATTCTATTGCGGACTATGTTTCCTAACAAGGAGTAACTGATATGGGTCTGATTCAAAAGAAGGACGAGAAGGACGAGATCGACGGCATCCAGATTATCGAGCGCGGCGAAGGTCCCGACGGTGACGAGGACGAGAAGATCGATCTGGTCGCCGGTACGTCTGCCGAGCACATTGCTGCCGGTACGACGGCCGAGGAGGAGGACGCCCGTCTGGAGGCTCAGATTGCCGCGGATGCCGCTGACGAGAATCTGATGCCCGAGGAGCAAGACGAGGACGACGACTCCGACGCGGACGACCATGCATCCAAGCACAAGAAGGCGATGGTTGCCGCCTTTGTGGTTGCAGTCGTGATTGCTGCCGTGATTGGCTTCTTTATCGGCAACGGTGGTTTTGGCGGCAAGGGCGTCGGCTCGGCGACCCTCACCGAGGACCAGCTCGATTCGACCGTGGCAAGCTACAGCTACAACGGCAAGAAGAGTGACATCACCGCGCGCGAGGCCATCGAGAGCCAGTACAGCCTCGATACCGTCAAGGATGGCGATGGCAACTACACCGCTCCTTCTGCCGACGTCATCCTGTCCTACGTGCGCAACAAGATCCTGCTCGATGCTGCCGAGGACGAGGGCATTACCGTCTCTTCTAAGGAGATGAAGAAGTACGCCGAGGATTCCATCGGCACCTCCGACTACAAGACCATGGCCACGCAGTATGGCGTGTCCAAGGACCAAGCCAAGCAGATCGTCCGCCAGTCCGCGACGCTGCAGAAGCTCTACAAGAAGAAGGTCGGCGACAGCTCCGCAAGCATGCCGACCGCCCCGACCGAGCCTGCTGACGGCAACGAGGAGACCGCGAGCAAGGACTATGCCGATTACATCATCAACCTTGCCGGCGACGAGTGGGATAGCGAAAAGGGTACCTGGAAGGACGCCGATAGCACCTACGCTAAGGCTTTCGCTGACGATGCCTTTACGGCCGATAGCGCTACCTATAAGCAGGCCATGACCGCCTACTACACCGCCTATCAGCAGTACTCCTCGCAGGCTTCGAGCGCCAGCTCCAAGTGGACCGAGTACGCTAACGGCCTCTATGCCAAGGCCAACATCAGCATCTACGGCCTGTTTGCGTAAAGAACGCCTGAGCCTTCGAGTACGAAGCCGAAATATCTGATGAAGCCCCCTAGAACGGACATCGTTCTAGGGGGCTTTTTGCGTTGTAGGGAAGGACGGGGAAGAGGGTGGTAGGGGAGAGGTTATATACAAATTCTTGGAGACTTTATTCATGTAAAGTGAAAACGATTTCGGCCAAACTGGTAGTAACAATGTGGTACCACTGTTCATCTGGTAGTAACCACTTTTGAGATGAAATCGAATGGAAATTGCTAAGAATTAGTTTGGTAACGAAAGAAACGCAGCACATCTACCTGCGTAAATTACCGTTTACGGGCCAAAAATAACCGTTTGGCAACGATATAGTAATTTGAACGAAATGTGGTGGACGTTTGAATTGAGTGTGTGCAACCGTACATACCAGCAACCCGAGAAAAGGGACTGGGTTGTCTAAGTTTGCGCACCAATGCCGGCAAGCGGAGAAGCCGGTATGCACAAGGCGCGGACATGGAACTCGTTGGTGAACAACGAAAGAAAGGTTGGAGGAGATACCAATATGATGAAGTACCTCCAGAAGCTCGGCAAAGCGCTGATGCTTCCCGTCGCGGCGCTTCCCGTCGCAGGTATTCTTATGGGCGTGGGCTACCTGCTCGCTCCCGCAGTCATGGGTGCTGCCGGTGACACTACCGGTTTTGCCTATACCGCCGGCTTCCTGCTCATCAAGGCAGGCGGCGCTCTTATCGATAACATGGCCTGGCTGTTCGCAGTCGGCGCCGCTGTCGGCCTTGCCGACGATCACGATGGCACCGCTGGCCTCGCTGGTCTCGTCGCCTTCCTGATGATCCAGCAGCTCCTGAACCCCGCTGTTGTTGGTACCATTCGTGGTATGGACGCCGATGCTCAGACCGCTTGGCTTGCCACGACCGAGGGCATCGCGTTCTCCAAGATCGCTGGTAACTCCTTCATCGGCATCCTGTCCGCCATCATCGGTGGCACTTGCTACAACAAGTTCAAGGACACCCGTCTTCCCGACTGGCTGGCCTTCTTCTCTGGCAAGCGTTGCGTCGCCATCATGACCGCCGTCATCTGCATCGTCGTCTCCGTCGTCCTGCTCTTTGCTTGGCCGCTCATCTTCGGTGCTCTTGTTGCTCTTGGTGAGGGTATCGCCGCCATGGGTGGTATCGGCGCTGGCATCTACGCCTTCCTTAACCGCCTGCTCATCCCGACTGGTCTGCACCACGCACTCAACAACGTGTTCTGGTTCGACACCATCGGCCTGGGCGATCTGACCCACTTCTGGGCTGGCGAGACCTCCGCTGACGTCAAGTGGAGCCTCGGTATGTACATGTCCGGCTTCTTCCCCTGCATGATGTTCGGTATCCCGGGCGCTGCCCTGGCTATGGTTCAGACCGCTAAGAACAAGAAGGCTGCTATCGGCCTGGTTGTCTCCGCTGCTATCTGCGCCTTCGTCTGCGGCGTCACCGAGCCCTTCGAGTTCGGCTTCATGTTCCTGTGCTTCCCGCTCTACGTCGTGTACGCTGCTCTGTACGGCATCTTCACCATCGTTACCTACTATGTTGGTTTCCGTGCTGGCTTCTGCTTCTCCGCTGGTGCTACCGACCTCCTGTTCTCCTCTAGCCTCCCGGCTGCCGCCAACACCTGGATGATCATCCCGCTGGGCATCGCTGCCTTCGTGGTCTTCTACCTCGTGTTCCGCTTCGCCATCACCAAGTTCAACCTCATGACCCCTGGTCGCGAGGATGAGGATGTCGAGGAGGCCTCCGCTTCCGCCGCTGCTGGCGACGACAAGTTCGCCGCTCTGGCCGCCGCTGTTCTCGCTGCCGTCGGTGGCAAGGAGAACGTCAAGACCGTTGACTGCTGCGCTACTCGCCTTCGCTTCGAGCTCGGCGATTCCGATCTGGTCGACGAGGCTGCCTGCAAGAAGGCTGGCGCTCTGGGTGTCATGAAGATGGACAAGGGTGCTACCCAGGTCATCATCGGCACGCAGGTCCAGGCTGTTGCCGAGGAGCTCAAGAAGCTTCTCTAAGCCTTAAAGACGTATCTGTCTTGCAAAGGGTCGTCCCGCTCCGCGGGGGCGTCCCTTTTTGCTACCTCAATACTTGATGCAGCGATGTAATTGGTATTACAGTACACAGGCAATCAACTGGCAAACACTATTGAAATATGCTTGTTGACCTGCTGTTATTCCATTAAAACTGCTATAGTACGTGGTGTCTGGTTACAACCAATTTCGAGTCATTTATCCGGCAGGTATCATTATGGCAATGGGAGCGCGCAAACAACCTTTGTACGATCAGCTCGTCGATTTGCTGACCGATAAAATCGATCACGAGCTTCGACCCGGCGACTATTTGCCGTCCGAGCGTGACTTGTCGGAGCGCTACGGGCTCTCGCGTACGACGGTTCGCCTTGCCCTGCAGGAGCTTGAGCGCCTAGGCTTGGTGGTTCGTCAGCGCGGCCGTGGAACCATGGTGTGCGACCGCTCTCTGCAAACGGCAAACCTCTCGCAAATCTATAGCTTTACCGAGCAGATGAAGGCGATCGGCCGTGTGCCCAAGACGACGATTCTTGAGTTTACCGAGGTCGAGGCTGATAAGAATATTGCCGTAGAGATGAACGCGCGTCTGGGCGAGCGTCTGTACAAGATCAAGCGCCTGCGTATTGCCGATGGTGTGCCGCTGATGATTGAGTGTACATATCTGCCGAGTCGCAAGTTCTTTGCGCTTAAGCGCCCCATGATCGAGAACAAATCGCTGTACGACATGATCGAGCAGGACTTTCACGAGAAAGTTCGCGTGGCAGAGGAGGAATTCTACGCGAGTATTGCCCGCCATTCCGACGCTCGTTTGCTCGAGATTGCCGAAGGCGCACCGGTCCTGGATTTGATTCGTACCACATATGACATGAACAACGAGGTTATCGAGTATACGCGTTCGGTTGCGCGCGCCGACCAGTTTAAATACAAGGTCTACCACAACCGCGCAGTCTAGAGTTATTGGGTATAAACGGCTTGGTGTGTTTTGCGGCGGGTGCAAAATGTGCCAAGCGGTAGAAGGCAACGAACAATCGCTCGAATTAACAATGCAGTGGTTTTTGATCCGCCCTAAAACGCACTGCGGGTACGGGAGCATAGATGAGCACGTATGCTATCAAGGCCGACAAGTTCTTTTTGCCGGCGGGGCCGCAGCTGGGCGGCTACCTCATGGTCGAAGATGGCGTCTTTGGCGCTTGGCAGGCCGATGAGCCCGCTTGTGAGATTAAAGATTATTCGGGTACATGGATTGCGCCGGGCATGGTGGACACCCATATTCATGGCTTCTATAACCATGCCACGACCGATAATGATGCCGAGGGTATCAACATCAGCTCGACCGAGCTCGCTCGTCGTGGTACCACCAGCTGGTTGCCTACGACCTTTACCGACGGTGTGGAGCAGATCAAGGACGCCTGCGCTGCCATTGCACAGGCTGACGAAGAGCGCGGACCTGAGTTCTGCGGTGCTCGTATTCAGGGCATCTACCTGGAGGGTCCGTTCTTTACCATGAAGCATGTGGGCGCCCAGAACCCTGCTTATCTGATTGACCCGTCCGAGAAAGTTTTTGACGAGTGGCAGGAGGCCGCCGGCGGTCGAATCGTCAAGAGCGCCATGGCGGCCGAGCGCGACGGCGCTGCCGCTTACGCTGCGGCTCTGAGCGCAAAGGGCGTCGTGACCTGCATTGGCCACTCCGATGCCACCTATGATGAGTGTGCTGCCGCCATCAATGCTGGTGCCAGCTGCTTTACGCATACCTACAACGGCCAGCGCGGTCTGCATCACCGTGAGCCCGGTGTCGTCGGGGCCGCTATGACCACGCCCAACACCTATGCCGAGATCATTTGCGACGGCAAGCATGTGAACCCCGCTGCTATTAAGGCCCTGCTGCAGGCCAAGGGCTGGCAGCACACGGTGCTGATCACCGACTGCCTGGGTTGCGGCGGCATGCCCGAGGGCAAGTACACTAGCGGTGGCATGGATGTCATTATGAAGGACAACCTTTGCTGGCTTGCCGATGGCTCTGCTATCGCCGGCTCGGTGCTCACGCTCGCACAGGGCGTCAAGAACATTGTCGACTGGGGTCTTGCGAGCGCCGATATCGCAATTCGCATGGCGACCGAGGTGCCCGCGCGCTCTGCCCACGTCGAGGATAAATGTGGCAGCATTATGCCTGGCCGCGATGCCGATTTTGTCGTGTTCAATCCCGACCTTACCCTGGTCGAGACGCATGTGGGTGGCAACAGCGTCGGTAACGCGTTTACCGAGTAGCCGCCAAAAAAGCGATCCGAAAGGGGATTTAGATGATTTACGGTGCATTGGGCGATATCGAGGAGTACCGTGGAATGCTCAAGGGCCTCGACGTGCTGATCGATTGGCTCGAGGAGAACGATCCGGCGAAGCTCGAGGTCGGCAGCCATCCGATTCTGGGCGACAAGGTCTTTGCGAACGTCATGGCTCCCACGACGCGTCCCGAGGCCGAGGCTCACTACGAGACGCATCAGCGCTATCACGACCTGCAGATCGACGTCGAGGGTCGCGAGGCCTTTAAGGTCGCCACGGGCAGCCTGACGCTGGTCCAGGAGTTTGACGAGAAGGACGATTACGATCTGGTCGATTCCGACGCTTCGATCGCCGGCGATCTTGCTGACGACAAGTTTGCACTGTTCGTTGCCGGCGAGCCTCACATGCCCACGCTCGAGTTCCCGGGCGATGGCGCGCAGCCGGTCAAGAAGATCTGCTTTAAGCTGCTTGCAGATGCTTACTGGGAAGAGTAGCGCGCTGCTCGGCTGAGTCGTGTATTGGCGTGATTTCCTTGATGAGGTCGCGCTTGAGCCCCGTTGATTGTGGTTTCCGTTTGGGAGGTCGCGGTTAGCGGGGCTTGTTGTTGAGTAGGGGAGTTGCCGGCGGCGTTGTGCTTGGATTGGCGGATGTTCGCCAGAAATCGGCAACAAAAAAGCTGCCCGAAGGCGGCTATCTTGTGCAATGGAGCCAGCGACCGGGCTCGAACCGGTGACCCCCGCTTTACGAGAGCGGTGCTCTACCAACTGAGCTACGCTGGCGGCCATGTGGTGACGCAACTGGGACGTCAACGGCTGACTCTGATACGGGACATCGCAAATTCGCGCAAGTGCTCTGACGGCTTTTCTCATTTTAAATGCACTGATATCGGAGACGCGATGCCCGCGGCGTCCACTTGGTGCTTGACCTGCTGCGGAGATAGTGGCGTCGCCCGCCGATGCGCTCGCGCTGGTTAAGGGCGGGGTGCCCATAACTAGGATCAGCATCGGCCATATACAGGCAGGGGAGGGCAAGCGCCCTGTAACGCCTGCCGTTGCCATAGACGATACGGACATCGCCGTCCTTAAAGAGCTGCAAGCGCTTGGCGTGAAAATGGAAGTTCGCAATCTACCCATTGACGAACCCGACTCCATTAATGCTCTGCTGTATTAACGAGTCGTCGAACGCGTCGAGTCAGCCGTAAGAAAGTCTGGTTCGATTCTGGATATTTTCAGTCTTGGAAATAGGAAGGCAACAGATCTCTAATGCTCATCTAAGTGAATCCAAAGTAGATAAGCATTTGAAGAAATGCGATTGAAGCATAATGTAACTAGTATGAAATAGTGGATAGCTGGTACATACCACCTTTCAAATATAGAATCGTTAGAAATCTATAGTTAAAAAGTAATTTACCAGCGGGTTTATATTTTGTTCATTAAAGCCGTTCATCGTCATTTGGCTACCGTTTACGGACCACTTCAGATTCTGGCTACATAATTGCGTCAATGCGTCCATAATAGGCAAGGCGTTTGGCTGAGGATCAAGGAACCGGCATACGCGTCGCGGAGCACGAAGATCGGGAGTAGCATGCATTCGTTTAAGATCACCAATCAATTCCTACTCGATGATGAGCCGTTCACCATCTTGTCGGGGGCGATTCACTATATGCGTGTTCATCCGAGCGACTGGCACCACTCGCTCTATAACCTTAAGGCTCTTGGGTTTAATACGGTCGAAACGTATGTACCGTGGAATCTTCATGAGCCAAAGCCTGGCGTCTTCGATTTTTCTGGCTCAATCGATTTGGCGGCATTTCTTGATGAGGCAGCATCACTCGGTCTGTATGCAATTGTTCGGCCCTCTCCGTTTATTTGTGCAGAATGGGAATTTGGCGGCATGCCAGCATGGCTGCTGCGCCAACATGATATGAGACCGCGTAGCAGCGACCCCAAGTTTCTTGCTCACGTCGCGCATTACTATGACCATCTCATGCCGATACTCGTCTCGCGTCAGATTGACAAGGGCGGAAACATCATCATGATGCAGGTTGAAAACGAGTATGGATCATATTGCGAGGATAAGGACTATCTTCGTGCGATTCGCCGCCTTATGGTCGAGCGTGGGGTTTCCGTGCCCCTTTGTACTTCCGATGGCCCATGGCGTGGGTGTCTTCGTGCCGGTACGCTCATTGACGATGATGTGTTGTGCACCGGCAACTTTGGTTCTCATGCAAAGGAGAACTTTGAGGCTCTTTCTGCTTTTCACAAGGAGCATGGAAAACAATGGCCTCTTATGTGCATGGAGTTGTGGGACGGCTGGTTCAATCGCTATGGGGAGAACGTCATCAGACGCGATCCCGAAGATCTTGCCTCCTGCGTTCGCGAGGTGCTCGAGCTTGGAGGATCTTTAAACCTCTACATGTTTCATGGAGGCACCAACTTTGGATTTATGAACGGATGTTCTGCACGCCATACGCACGACCTGCACCAGGTGACATCATATGACTACGATGCCCCATTGGACGAACAGGGCAACCCGACCGAGAAATACTTCGCAATTCAAAGGACAGTTCACGAGCTGTTTCCCGATATCGCGCAAAGCAAGCCGTTAACAAAAAAGGCGTTTTCCATGCCCGATATTTCGGTGAGTGAGCGCGTAAGTCTCTTTAATGTGCTCGATATTCTTTCGGAGCCGATTGAAGCCCAATATCCTATGCCCATGGAAGAGATGGGTCAGTCGTATGGATATACGTTATATACCACGACTGTCGAGCGTGACCGTGCAGATGAAGAGCGTATTCGGGTTATTGACGCCCGCGACCGTGCACAGGTGTTTGTGAACGGTGACAAAGTGGCGACGCAGTATCAGGAGCACATCGGGGAAGATATTCACTGCGTTCTTCCCTGTGAACAAAACCGCCTGGATGTTCTGACCGAGGATATGGGTCGCGTCAATTATGGTCACAAATTGCTCGCTGATACGCAGCATAAGGGCATTAGGACAGGAGTTTGCGTTGATCTTCACTTCGTTACCGGTTGGGAGATGCGTTGTCTGCCACTCGATAACATCGATAATCTTGATTATTCCGCCGGCTGGGTAGAGGGGCAGCCTTCCTTTTACCGCGCAAAGTTTGATATATCTGAGCCGGCTGATACCTTTATCGACACTACGGGTTTTGGAAAGGGTGTGGCATTCGTAAACGGAACGAATGTCGGACGTTTTTGGGATAAGGGTCCCATCATGACGCTCTATGTTCCGCACGGTTTATTGCACCCTGGTACCAATGAGCTCGTTATGTTCGAAACAGAGGGCGTGTATGATGCGAAAATCTCCCTTCGCTCTGAGCCCGTTATCCGTACACTTGAACAAGAAGGAGTTGAGTAGAAATGATTGTAGGCGCACGAATCGACTTTCGCTTGATTCACGGACAGGTGGCAAACCTCTGGTCTAACGCCCGTCAGGTAAGCCGCTTCATGGTAGTTGACGACGAGGTATCGCAAGATGCTACCCAAAAGCAGGTTCTTCGCATGGCTTGCCCGGCAACTGTGAAGTTGTCCGTGCTTCCTGTCGACAAGGCCGCTGCCAACATCACTGCTGGCAAATATGATGCGCAACGTCTCTTCATTGTTGCGAAAAAGCCTGAGGTCTACGTTCGACTTTTGGAACAAGGTGTTAAGCTTGAGCAGCTCATCGTTGGTAATATGACGACAATGGAGCCGGTCAAGAAGCTGAATCGCAACATTAGCTGCGACCAGGGGGACCTTGACGCATTTGCCAAACTCAAGGCCGATAATCTTCCTATTGTCATTCAGCTGACGCCGCAGGATAACCCAGAGGCCCTCACGCTCTAGTCGAATTAACGCTAGGCCGTGAAGGGGGATGCACGGTTTATATAAGCGTATTGGTATTGTAGAAACTGTTACACCTTAAATAAGGAGTTTACCATGATTGCTTGGTGGCAGATTCTTCTGTTAACCCTGTATGCGGGTTATCAGATTATGGATGAGCTGAACTGGTACACCTGTGCCGGCTCAGCCGTCTTCTCCGGTATGATTACCGGTTTGATTATGGGTGACCTGCAGACTGGCCTGTTTATCGGCGGCAGCATGCAGCTCACCGTCCTGGGCGTTGGTACCTTTGGCGGCGCCTCTCGTATCGATGCCAACTCCGGCACTCTGGTCGCCACTGCCTTTGCCGTGGGTGCGGGCATGAATCCCGAGACGGCTCTTGCCGCCATCGGCGTACCTGTCGCTGCCATTCTCGTTTACACCGATATCGCCGGCCGTTTCGCCAACACGTTCTTCGGTCACATGTGCGATGCCGATATCGAGAAGATGAACTGGGGCGCCTACAACGTACACTACTTGCTCGGTGCTGTTTCCTGGATGTTGTCCCGCATGATTCCGGTCTTCCTGGCTCTCGCATTTGGCCAGGGCTTGGTCGAGGGCATCACCACCGCCCTTAACGGCGAATGGAAGTGGCTGGGTGACGGTCTGTCTGTTGCTGGCGGTGCCTTGCCCGCCGTTGGCTTCGCCATCCTGCTCCGTTACCTGCCGGTTAAAAAGCACGTCGCCTACCTGCTGCTCGGCTTTGTAGTCGCCGCCCTGTTTGGTACGGCCTTCACGAGCATCATGAACCTCAACGCCAACATCGTCGCTGTGAACGGTGCGCTTGGTAAGGGCGCCGTGGATATGGTCGGTATGTTCAATAACATGTCGATGCTGGCGATCGCTATTATTGGCTTTGCTCTGTCTTTGCTGTACTACAAGAACAACCAGCGTCCCGTCGCTGCTGCTGGCGCTGCGGAGGGAGACGACGACGATGAGCTCTAATGAGAAACTCGCCAATGGCACCACTGGCTACAAGATTACCAAGGACGACCTTGCGCAGATCAACCGTCGTAACCTGCTTGGTTTCCAGGATGGTTGGAACTACGAGCGCATGCAACACTCTGGTTATCTCTGGATTATCCTGCCCACGCTGCGCAAGCTGTACGGTGACGGCACGCCGGAGCTAAAGGAAGCCTGCCGCGCCCAGTGCGCACCGTTCTTCAACACCTCAAACTTCCTCAACACGATCATCACCGGTATCGATTTGGCGATCGAGGAAGAGGAGGGCATTGAGGGCCTCGAGGCTGTTGCCGGTCTCAAGACTGGTCTCATGGGACCGCTGGCTTCCATCGGCGATTCCATCTTCGGTTCGCTGCTCCCGACCATTTTCGGCGCTCTGGCTGCCAATATGGCCATGAACGGCAACCCCTTGGGTATCTTCATCTGGGTCGCCGTTAACATCCTTGTTGACTGGTTCCGCTGCAAGCAGACTCACATGGCCTATGAGCAGGGTATGAAGCTCGTCACCACCATGAGCGACCGCCTGAACGCGTTGACCGACGCGGCCTCCGTAATGGGTGTCTTTATGGTCGGTGCCCTGGTCGCAACCAATGTCGGTATCGTTATTGCGGCGAAGCCTGTTATCGGCGGCGTTACCGTTGACTTGCAGAACATCTGCAATATGATTTGCCCCAAGCTGGTTCCTGCCGCACTCGTCGGCTTCGTATACTGGCTCCTCGGTAAGAAGGGCATGACCTCGACGAAGGCCATCTTTATCGTCTTGGTTCTGTCCATTGCCTTGGGTGCATTCGGTATCATTTGCAAGGGCTAAATACCCCATATTGTCACGGCATTTGAGCCTCAATTGAGACGTGGCGCACACCTCCAAGGCGACTTTATCGCCATATCCCCTGGAGTGTGCGCCTCTTTTGTTTTGTCGGACACCGCTGTTCATAGGCGGTTATGCAGTCATCGTGTTCGATTAATTCCTTAAGGCTGCCTTGAAGGGAATATAGTGCAATGCCATTTTGGATCGTCCTGTTCATTTGTGTTGTCGTGGCTTATTTCGCTGTGACCGAAGGAGCGAAAAAATACTTCGATATGAAATTGCAGGTATTGTTTAACTTGGGCTTATACCAAGATTGCATAGACCTGCTCGATCGCAAACTTGCGCGCATAGTAATGTCTACGTATAAGCAGTATTACCTTCGTTTCACTATCTACGAAGCTGCTGATATGGACGCATATGCAGATCGAATGCTTGACCACTTGCTGGAGATGTCGTGCAGCGATAAGCAACGTCGACAGCTTGCGGTTCGCGCCTTTAATTTCTATATCAAGACGGGTGACCGCAAGCGGGCGGCGTCCATGTTGGAAGAGATGCGCCCCGTCGTGTCGAAGGGTATTTTGGCGGACAGTCAATTGACCTACGACATAGTCTTTCGCCGACGGCATGATAAGATCGATGAGATGGAAGCCATGCTAGATACGAACGACCTTGGGTTACGCGGAAAGCTCTATCTGCTGCTCTCATATCAATATGAGAGTAGTGGGAACAAGGGCGAAGCGCTTAGATATCGCAACCTGGAAAAGCAGCTTAGAGACGCTCACAGACCTCCCACGATAAAACAAAATACTCGCTAATCTTTAGTGATGTAGCGGTCGTAAGAGCCCTTTTGTAGGGTTCTTTGGCTAGAGAAAGCGAACGGTAGAAAGGTAGATAGAATGATTGGATTTGTACTAACTGGTCACGGTCAGTTTGCACCTGGTTTGAAAAGCGCTGTGGATATGGTCGCCGGCGAACAGCCTAATTTTGAGGTAGTTCCTTTTGCGGGCTCGGAGGCGGTTACTTTTGGTGATGATTTGCGAACCTGCATTGCCAAGATGCGTCAAGCTTGTGATGGCGTATTGGTGTTTGTTGATTTGCTTGGCGGTACTCCGTTCAATCAAGCTATCCCAATGACGACTGAGCTCGATAACGTGACCGTTGTCACCGGAACAAATCTACCTATGTTGGTGGAGCTCGTTATGACGCGTGCGTTTGGAGACCCAACGCTTGATGAACTTGCCGAACGCGCACGGGTCGTTGGTCGTGAGGGAGTCGATCTCAAGAAACTCGAGAGTGCTGACATTGATGAAGACGATGAGATGTAGTGTCGCTATTAGCCCATTTATTGGACATGTTGGTGCGTTACCTGAAGGCTGAAGTATTGGTCAATTGCTCATTACGTGGAGAATATCATGACGTGCACGAGGCACAGACAACCGCTATATGACCAGCTCGTAGATATTCTGATCGAAAAAATTGATCATGAATATCAGCCAGGTGATTTGATTCCGTCCGAACGTGAGCTTGCCGAACGTTTCGGGCTTTCGCGGTCGACTGTCCGGCTTGCAATTCAGGAACTTGAGTATCTTGGTCGGATTGTGCGAAAACAAGGTCGCGGTACGTTTGTTGCCGATCGACTAGCCCAAGCAACAAATCTTACCCAATCGTACAGTTTTACTGAACAGATGAAAGCGATGGGCCGGTTGCCAGAAACAACCATCTTAGAGTTCTGTGAAATGGAAGCAGATAAAACGCTCTCGATGCAAATGGGGATTCATTTGGGTGAAAAGGTATTAAAACTCAAACGTTTACGAATGGCAGATGGTATACCTATGATGGTTGAGCGTAGCTATCTTCCAGCAAGGCTCTTTATTTCACTCAAGCGTCCTCTACTCGAGCAAAAGCCCCTTTACGATGTTATTGAGCAGGATTATCAGCAGAAAATTCGAGTGGCGGATGAGGAGTTCTCTGCGGGTATAGCACGTCCATGTGACGCTCGGCTTCTAGGTATTGGTGAAGGTGCGCCAGTTCTGGACATAGTCCGAACTACTCACAACACCCAAAATGATGTTGTCGAGTTCACGCTTTCGGTGGCTCGTGCGGACAAGTTTAAGTACAGGATTTCTCATTATCGAGATACTCTGTGATCGGATACGAGTGCTAACGAAAGAAAAACAGCCTATGACTACTACCCGATTTAACTTTTCAGATTAAGTCTTTGTATATCAGACAATTTAGTAAAGAAAGAGGTATTAGAAATGTTCGAGAAGAGTGTCGAGGAGCTTACCGGGCTCGGCGCCCAGATCACCACGGCCGAGATTGCTCAGCAGCCCGAGCTTTGGCGCGATACGCTCAACATCTATCGCGAGAACAAGGAGGCCATCGAGGCCTTCCTGGCCGAGGCTCGCGCTATGGGCGAGGGTCGTCTGTCCGTTGTCTTCACCGGTGCCGGTACGTCCGACTACGTTGGCGATACATGCGCCCCGTACCTGCGTCACGCTGGCAACACTGATCTCTACGACTTTAAGCCCATCGCCACGACCGACATCGTGAGCGCCCCGCGCGACTTCCTGCGCGCCGAGGATCCCACGCTCGTGGTTTCCTTTGCCCGCTCTGGCAACAGCCCTGAGAGCCTTGCCGCCGTTGCCGTTGCCAAGGAGCTCGTCCACAACGTCAAGTTCCTCAACATCACCTGCGCGCCCGAGGGCAAGCTCGCCGTCGAGTCCGCCGATGATCCCAATGCGCTGACGCTGCTCATCCCGCGCGCCAACGACAAGGGCTTCGCCATGACCGGTTCCTACACATGCATGACCCTGCTCTCCACCCTTATTTTCGACACTGCCTCTGACGAGCAGAAGGCCGAGTGGGTCGAGACGAGTGCCAAGATGGGCGAGGAGGTCATCTCCCGTGAGCCTGAGATCGCCGATTACCTCGCTGGCGATTTCAACCGCGTGACCTACTTGGGTTCTGGCTCCTTCGGTGGTCTTGCCCAGGAGAGCCAGCTCAAGATCCTCGAGCTCGCTCACGGTCTGGTTGCTACTTCCTACGACACCTCCATGGGCTATCGTCACGGACCTAAGTCCTTCGTCGACGATAAGACGCTCGTCTTCGTGTTCGTCAACAACGACGCCTACACCCGTCAGTACGACATCGACATCCTCAACGAGATCGGTGGCGACAAGATCGCTCAGCACACCGTTGCCGTTCAGCAGGAAGGCGCTACCGTCTACGAGGGCGAGTCCTTCACCTTTAAGGGCTACGAGGCACTTCCCGAGGGCTACCTTGCTCTGCCGTTCGTGATGTTTGCCCAGGCTATCAGTCTGCTCAACTCCGTGCGCGTGGGCAACACGCCCGATACGCCGAGCCCCACCGGCACGGTCAACCGCGTGGTTAAGGGCGTGACGATTCACCCCTTCACCGCTTAATCGCGTCCCCCTGTAAGGGCGCCCGTCCGCTCATAACGGCGGGCGGGCGCTTTTTGTTTTTACATGGACCGGGTATAAGCATTACCAAAGTCAACTGCTTTAGAAGCAAGGAGTGCATATGAGCACGTACGCAATTAAGGCTGACAAGTTCTTCTTGCCGGCAGGCCCGCAACTGGGCGGCTATCTTATGGTCGAGGATGGCGTTTTTGGCGCCTGGCAGGCCGACGAGCCCTCTTGCGAGATTAAGGACTACACGGGATCGTGGATCGCACCGGGTATGGTCGATACTCACATCCATGGCTTCTATAACCACTCGACTACCGATAACGATCCCGAGGGCATTGATATCAGCTCGACCGAGCTCGCCCGTCGCGGTACCACCAGCTGGCTGCCCACGACGTTCACCGATGGCGTCGAGCAGATCAAGGATGCCTGCGCCGCCATCGCCCAGGCTGACGAGGGCCGCGGCCCCGACTTCTGCGGTGCCCGCATTCAGGGCATCTACCTGGAGGGCCCCTTCTTTACCATGAAGCACGTGGGCGCGCAGAACCCCGCTTACCTGATTGACCCCTCCGAGGAGGTTTTCGACCAGTGGCAGGAGGCTGCGGGCGGTCGCATCGTTAAGAGCGCCATGGCCGCCGAGCGCGACGGTGCCGCTGCTTATGCGGCTGCTCTGAACGCCAAGGGCGTGGTGACCAGCATCGGTCACTCCGACGCCACCTACGATGAGTGCATCGCCGCCATCAACGCCGGTGCCAGCTGCTTTACGCATACCTATAACGGCCAGCGCGGTCTGCATCACCGTGAGCCCGGTGTCGTGGGTGCTGCCATGTCTACGCCCGAGACCTACGCCGAGATCATCTGTGACGGCAAGCACGTAAACCCTGCCGCCATCAAGGCGCTGCTGCAGGCAAAGAGCTGGCAGCACACGGTACTCATCACCGACTGCCTGGGTTGCGGCGGCATGCCCGAGGGCAGCTACACCAGTGGCGGCATGGACGTCATCATGAAGGACAACCTGTGCTGGCTCGCCGACGGCAAGAGCATTGCCGGCTCGGTGCTCACGCTTGCCCAGGGCGTCAAGAACATCGTCGACTGGGGCATCGCCAGCGCCGATATCGCCATTCGCATGGCAACTGAAGTGCCGGCACGCTCCGCGCACATCGAGGATAAGTGCGGCAGCATCATGCCGGGTCGCGACGCCGACTTTGTCGTGTTCGACCATGAGCTCACCCTCGTCGAGACGTATGTTGGCGGCCAGAGCGTCGGCAACGCCTTTACCGAGTAACGATAGAAAAAGACGGCGGGCCCGAATCTGCTCGGACCCGCCGTATGGGTTAAACGCTCAAAAGCACCTTAACAGTTACAGCTTGTTAGCGATCTTCTTTGCCGTGCGCTTGACGCCGGCCACAAGACCCCCCGCGGGATGCTCCTTTTCGTATGCTAGACGCTTCTCGCGCTTGGCGTACTCTTCGACGATGATGTCGCCATACTCGTCTTCGATCTTGTCGAAGAAGTCGACGGCGCCCTTAATTTCCTCAGCGGTCGGGTGCCCCTTCTGGACGCCGCCGGTGAGTTTGAACGGCCCCCACGTATCAAAGCCGGGACAGCCGTAGACGCCCATAAAGATGGCCTGCCTCATGCGGCAGATGCCATCGATATCCTTGCCGTACCACTTGTTTTTGCCACCGTAGGTCATAAGGCCAAACACCTTGTCCTGCGGCTGCAGCACGTTAGTGAGTACGCGTGCCATGTCCTTGTCGATCTCGGGTAATAGATGCCCTGGCGACACCGATCAGATGGTATTCGTGCAGGTTGGGATACTCGTTTTTACCGAGCGCCTTGACGTCGAGGGTATCGATCTCGGGGTGTGCCTCGACGATGGCGTCCACGAGCTTTTTCGTGTTGCCGTGGTGGCGTGAGGCGTAGAGGATGATGGTTCGCATAAGAAGGCCTTTTAGCTGTAATGACGTCAATGTTTGTATGGTACCCCGTTGTATGGCTGGGATACCGGACGCATCGACGAGCGCGCGGGTTTGTCCTCTGACTAGGATTGAGACGGGCGCTTGCATGAAAAAAGCAGTTGTCCGAAAGGATGGATAATGGAATACGCTCTTTCCAACGATTCGATTTCTATCAAGGTTTCTACGGCTGGCGGCTCGTTTACCTCGATTGAGGCTGACGGACGCGAGTATTTGTGGCAGGGTGATCCCGCGGTGTGGTCCGGCCAGGCGCCGGTCTGCTTTCCGATTTGCGGAGGCCTGCGCGATGGTAGCGCCATGACGTTTGCCGGGCATCGTGTGAAGCTCGCCCGCCATGGCTTTGCGCGCAAGCAGGAGTGGAAGCTGTTGAGCCAAAGCGCAAACGAGCTGGCTATGTGCCTGGCATCCGAGGATAACGCCGCGCTGCTGAGCGATTATCCGTATCCGTTTAAACTTGTCGCCCGCTATACGCTCGAGGACGCCGCCGTGCGTGTCTCCTATGAGGTTACCAACGAGGGCACCGAGGACATGCCTTTCTTTATCGGTGGACACCCCGGCTTTAGGTGTCCGCTCGACGAGGGCGAGTCCTATACGGACTACGAGTTGCGTTTTGAGAAAGACGAGGCTGCGGAGCTCTGCACCGCCGTTCCCTCGACCGGATTGATTGATGTGGACAGGCGCTCCAAGAACCCCATGGTGGGAAAGACGCTGCCTTTGTCGCATGAGCTCTTCGATTTTGCGGAGACCATCTTTGACGTGCTCGAGAGCCGTCAGGTCACGCTTTCCAAAAAGGGCGAGGACAAGGGCGTTCGCCTGAGCTTTGAGGGCTTCCCGTACCTCATTGTGTGGAGCAAGCCCGAGGGTGATTTTGTGGCAGTTGAGCCCTGGGGCGGCCTCTCGACCTGTTCCGATGAGGATGACGTGCTTGAGCACAAGCGCGGCTGCCTTATCGCCAAGCCCAAAGAAACCATCGTGCGCTCGTTCACAATCGAGATTCTGTAGTCGCATGTAACCAATTCGTTTTGCAAGGCATAAGGAGCCTGCGAGATAAGGAGCTAGAAATGATCCTCACCGTTACGATGAACCCGTCCGTCGATACGCGCTATCAGCTCGATGAGCTCATTATCGACGACGTCAACCGCGTGACGCCCGAAAAGACCGCCGGCGGTAAGGGCCTCAACGTGGCCCGCGTCCTGGGCCAGCTGGGCGACGATGTCGTGGCAACCGGCCTGCTTGGTGGTCATATGGGCGCCTATATGGCCGAGCTCATGGATGCCAACGGCATTAAGAATGATTTTGTGCCCATCAAGGGCGAGACCCGCATCTGCCTCAACATCCTTCATGCTGGCAACCAGACCGAGTTGCTCGAGAGCGGCCCGACGATTGCCCCCGAGGAACTCGATGCCTTTACCGCCAAGTTCGCCGAGCTTGCGAGCAAGGCCGATGTCGTTACCATCTCGGGTTCGCTGCCCCGCGGCGTCGAGGCGGACTATTACGCCAAGATCACGGGCATTGCAGAGAACGCCGGCGCCAAGGTGCTGCTCGATACCTCGGGCGCCTCGCTCGAGGCTGCGCTCAAGTCCGAGGTCAAGCCTGAGCTGGTTAAGCCTAACCTGACCGAAATTAACGGCCTTCTGGGCACGAGCTTTACCACCGACGATGTGGACGAGCTCCGTTCCGCGCTCGCCTCTGACGCCCGCTTCTCCGATATCCCCTGGGTCGTCGTGTCCATGGGCGCTGCCGGCTCCGTTGGTTTCCATAACGGCCGTGCGTTCCGCGCCAAGACCCCCGATATCCCCGCCGTTAACGCTACGGGCTCTGGCGATTCGACCATTGCCGGCTTCGCACATGCGATTGCTGCCGGCGCCGACGACGAGACGGTGCTGCGTACCGCCAACACCTGCGGCAAGCTCAATGCCATGGATCCCATGACTGGCCACTTGGTTATGGATCGTTGGGACGAGGTTTACAACGGCGTTGTCGTGACCGAGCTGTAGGAGCTTGTGCTGCGGCCCCGGCATCGGTTGCTAGCTCATGTCGACGACAAGTGCAGTAGCATTATGCCGGGGCGCGACGCCGACACTGTCGTGTTCAATCCCGACCTTACCCTGGTCGAGACGCATGTGGGTGGCAACAGCGTCGGTAACGCGTTTACCGAGTAGCCGCCAAAAAAGCGATCCGAAAGGGGATTTAGATGATTTACGGTGCATTGGGCGATATCGAGGAGTACCGTGGAATGCTCAAGGGCCTCGACGTGCTGATCGATTGGCTCGAGGAGAACGATCCGGCGAAGCTCGAGGTCGGCAGCCATCCGATTCTGGGCGACAAGGTCTTTGCGAACGTCATGGCTCCCACGACGCGTCCCGAGGCCGAGGCTCACTACGAGACGCATCAGCGCTATCACGACCTGCAGATCGACGTCGAGGGTCGCGAGGCCTTTAAGGTCGCCACGGGCAGCCTGACGCTGGTCCAGGAGTTTGACGAGAAGGACGATTACGATCTGGTCGATTCCGACGCTTCGATCGCCGGCGATCTTGCTGACGACAAGTTTGCACTGTTCGTTGCCGGCGAGCCTCACATGCCCACGCTCGAGTTCCCGGGCGATGGCGCGCAGCCGGTCAAGAAGATCTGCTTTAAGCTGCTTGCAGATGCTTACTGGGAAGAGTAGCGCGCTGCTCGGCTGAGTCGTGTATTGGCGTGATTTCCTTGATGAGGTCGCGCTTGAGCCCCGTTGATTGTGGTTTCCGTTTGGGAGGTCGCGGTTAGCGGGGCTTGTTGTTGAGTAGGGGAGTTGCCGGCGGCGTTGTGCTTGGATTGGCGGATGTTCGCCAGAAATCGGCAACAAAAAAGCTGCCCGAAGGCGGCTATCTTGTGCAATGGAGCCAGCGACCGGGCTCGAACCGGTGACCCCCGCTTTACGAGAGCGGTGCTCTACCAACTGAGCTACGCTGGCGACCATGTGGTGACGCAACTGAGGCGTCAACGGCTGTCTATGATACGGGACATCGCACATCCGCGCAAGGGTTCTGACGGCTTTTCTCACTTTAAATGCACTAATATTGGAGACGCGATGTCTTGCTCTTACGGGTCTCAAACAGAATGGGGCAGCGATGACTCAACCCAAGATTCTTCTCACACGCATCGACGACCGTTTCATTTACGGACAAGACGTTGAGCTGTGGAACGAAGCCGTGGGTTCCAACCTTGTCCTAATCGTCAACGATGAGATCGCGGCAGATTCGCGCCAATGGGCACCCATGAGGGTGGCGGCGCCAGAAGGGGTTTGGACGCGGTTTTTCTCGGTACAAAAGGCCATCGACATCATTCATACCGCAACGCCTCGCCAATTGATTCTGATCATGGTGGCCTCACCCTCCGATGCGCTCGCGCTGGTTAAGGGCGGTGTGCCAATAACCAAGATTAGTATCGGCCATATGCGGGCGGGGGAGGGCAAGCGCTCTGCAACGCCTGCCGTTGCCGTAGGCGATACAGACATCGCCGCCTTCAAAGAGTTGCAAAAGCTCGGCATAGAACTAGAAATCCGCTATCTCCCCAGTTCCGCCCCCGACCCCATCGGCAATCTGTTCAACTGATCCCTTGGGGACGGAGGAAAACGGATCATTTTGCCCTTGCGAGGGGCGCGCGCGATGCCGCCTGTCAAAAACTATGCCCATTTACTACGTTTGATCGGCTATCGCTGAGCATGTCGAATTTGAGAAAAACAAAACCGCAGGTAGACGGCTCGCGAATTTAACAAAACCCGGTGCATGGTCGAGCATACCGGGCTAAACGTAGTAAATGGGCATAGTTTTGATATGTCACTCATACAGTCACAGCGAAAATGAGCCCAAAAGATGAAAAAAACGCCCGCTGGCAATGGTGCCGGCGGGCGCTGCTGTGCGATATGTTGCGTTATGGGCTTAGTGCCTCATAAAGTGGTATTCGATCACATTGCTGTAGGGGTGACCCGGGCCCACAATGCCCTGCGGGAACAGCGACTGGTGCGGCGTGTCGGGGTACATCTCTGCCTCGAGGGCAAAGCCGGCGCCCCAGCCATAGTTGGCATCGTCCTTAGCGTGCTCGTCGCCCAGCCAGTTGCCGGTGTAGAGCTGCACACCCGGGGCGGTAGTGTAGTAGTCCAGCTCGCGGCCGGTCCACATCTCCTCGACGTGCATCGCGCGGCGCAGATTGCGGCCGTACTGATAGCCATCGATGCACAGACAGTGATCGTAGCCACGGGCCTGCTTAATCTGCGGGTCGTCGGCCTCCATGCCGGGTGCAACGGGGCGCAGCTCGCGGAAGTCAAACGGCGTGCCCTCGACCGGAGCGATCTCGCCGGTGGGAATGTTCTGCTCGTTAATGGGCAGGTAGTGGGTGGCGTTGGCGACAAAGAAATGTTCGCAGTCCATGCCGGCGTTATGGCCGGCAAGGTTAAAGTAGGTGTGGTTGGTCATGGATACGTAGGTGGCGCGGTCGCTCTCGCAGCCATACTCGATGCGGAAGACGCCAGCGCGCGTAACGGTAAACACGGCCGTAAAGGTTCGGTTGCCGGGAAGGCCAAGCTCGCCATCCTCAAGCGAGGTGGTCATGCGCACGGCATTGTGAACCTCGTCGAGCTCAACATCCCACACGCGTTTATGCAGGCCGTGCTCAAGATCGCTGTGCAGGTTGTTGGCGCCTTCGTTGGCGGGCATATGCCAGTCCGTGCCGTCGATGGTGATCGTGGCGCCCGCGGTGCGGTTTGCCACGGGGCCGATGGTCGAGCCAAAGCAGGCGGGGTTGTCAAAGTAATCCTCGAGCTTATCGAAGCCCAACACCACATCGCGCACGTTGCCGGGAATGTCGGGCACATCGATACCAAGCACGGTGGCGCCATAGTCCATAATGCGAACGCAGATCTCGGGCCCGTTGAGGGTGTAACGATGAACGGGGGTACCGCACGGCGCGGTGCCGAAAAGCTCGGAAGTGATCATTTGGTTCCTAACATCGAGGTATTTCCGACAAACTCTAGCGCGAACAGGCAAGATTATCACTACACCCCACTAAAGCAGGGGGTATTTTTCTCAAAAAAGTGATGATTGGAGCTGTGCGGGCGTTCATTTCTGACGCGCGCGAGTCTGATACAATTTGTTCGTTATTGTTTGAATTGACGTGAGCGTGGAACAGCGAGGACTCATCGTGATTAAAGCGGAGCGACAGGATAAGGTTCGGCAGCTGCTCGAGGAACAGGGAACGGTCTCGGTCAAGGAGATTTCGGATGCGTTAGGTGTCTCGGATATGACGATCCGCCGTGACCTTGAGGAGCTTGCGAGCCTGGGCGAGATCGAGCGCGTGCACGGCGGAGCCCGCAGTGCGCAGAGCCGTCCACACGCTATGCTGCGCCATGAGTATTCGCACAGCGAGAAGCGCACGAAACATGCCGAGGAAAAGTTGCAGATTGCGCGCCGTTCTGTGGAGCTTATCGAGGAAGGCTCGACCATCTTTTTGGGCACGGGCACCACGGTTGAGCAGATGGCCTCGATGCTGCCGGCGTTTCGCCTGCGCATTGTGACCAATTCGCTTTCGGTGTTTAACCTGCTCGAGGCGCGCGAAGACTGCGAACTGTGCCTGGTGGGCGGCGTGTACCGTCGCCGCACTGCCGCCTTTGTGGGCCCCACGGCCGAGGACACCTTGCGCGCGCTGGGAATCGACGCAGCCTTTATCGGCGCAAACGGCATTTTGGACGGCGACGTGTCTACGTCTAACATGGAAGAGGGCCGCATCCAGCAGCTCGCCTTTAGCAAGGCCGACTCGCGCTATCTGATCGCCGATTCCAGCAAGATTGGCAAGCGCGACTTCTACACCTTCTGCCGTCTGGACAGCCTGGACGCCGTGGTGTGCGAGCCGGGCATCGCCGCCGAAGATCGTGCCGCCATCGAGGAGCATACGCAGGTCATTTGCTAGCTAGCGCTACGGGATTGCCAACGGGCGATGCGGGAGGACTTTTACCTCCTGTCATTGTGGAAACCAGCGCGTCAGCGCTACGCGATATGACGCGCAAATGAGGACTCCACTATCAAATCGTCTCAACCTGTGACATCTAGACGTCCAAAACCGGTCTTAGTGTTACAGATTGAGACAATTCGGTGGGGTCTACCTTGTTTGTCTCGATCTGTAACGGTTAGGACTTAAAAACTCGGCTACGTGTTACAGATCGAGACAAAAGAAAAAGAACATTAGGACTTGAAAATAAAGTTTTGATAAGGGACCCGCCCAGTTAAGACGGTGCGGCAGACAATTGAGATTAGTTTGCCTCCGGAGTCGTAAGCATAATGAGTCAGTTCGATGACCGGAAGTTTTGCAACACCATAATTACTGGCTTCGGAATCGCTAAGCTGACGTGCTCTATAGCTTTCCCTAACAGATTGGATAGACTTGGACAAGTCGTCCATGATTCTGCTAAATGCCTGAAAATCTAACTGGTTATTCGGAACGCGCGACTTTGAAATGAAAAACGTATCAGCGCCTATGAAGCTGCCTTCAAGTTCGTAGGTCAATTCAAGACGCTGAATTTCATCGCGACTTTGACATCCAAATTGTTGGAGCATCATTACGGAAATTGGACGACCTGATGTGAGGCCGCCGAAATGTTTGGTGATGGCATCCGGATCAACGCCATCGCAATGGCTTGCAAAGTCAAAGTCTAAAAGTGAATTGAGCTCGCTAACGCGTTTCGGTGCAACAAACGATCCCTTACCTTGGATTCGATAGATACTTCCACGACGCTCCAGCTCACTCATGGCAAGTCGGACGGTTGTTCTGCTTACGGCGTATTTGTCGCAGAGTTCCATTTCTGTTGGAAGTTTATCGTCTGCTTGATATTCATCGACGATCTGCTTGAGCAGCGCGTCGGTGAGCTGTAAATAGAGTGGCCGTTTTTCGTGTGTATCGAGCATTAGAGCCTCAGTTTGCATGTTGGTTATACCTGATGGTTGCCTCAGTCGGGATGTAACGTGGGCAAGGTAACCTTAACGTATCACAGAGCGGCTCAGCATGACGATCTGATGCCTGTATCCACGAAGGGCTTGTCCGAGCGTGAAGATATTCTGGGGCAGGCAAATACCGTTCATGGAGTCCCCGATATGTTGGAGGTCAGCGCCGGCTGCTTTTGCTGCAAGGCCTATTTTCTTAATGGTCTCGCTGTCGCAGGAGTCTTGACTCGTCCCGTTCGCCGCCATGACGAGAACCTTCTCTTCAATTGACTTGCCTACGTTGTGGGATCGTACAAAGTCTACGATGGCGCGCAGGTCTGCTTCTTGGAAGCAAGGGACGGTGTAGGGGGCTGGCACGAGAAGGATATCGACGCCGAGGTCAACAAACTTGCGCGCAATTTCGAGCGTCATGACAGGTTCCGCAACGCCCGCTCCATGCATTTTTCCGGCTATGACCAGGCCATTGAAATGCTCTTTGGAGAGTTTAATCGAATGGGCGATTGCATCGTTGGAGACGCCGGTTCCAGGGTTGCCCGTCAGGCAGATAAAATCAAATCCGAGTTCGTTAGCCTTTTCTAAGGTCTTGGGAGAGACGCGACGACCCATGGGGATTTCCGTTCGGGATTCAGACATCTCTGCCTCGTTATCAACTGGCTCCAGATTGACGCCAATGGGCCTTCCGCATGCTCGCTTCACCCAAGTGACCGGGTTTTCATTGAGATCATCTGGAATACCGGCAATAACTGGATCGAACACATCGAGCGCGTTAAACAGAAGCAGGTCGGCACCTGCGGCACGTTCGATTTCTGCATTAGTAACGCCGCCGAGAAATTGGGAAGAGGGTACGTTTTCCGCCATGATGGTACGTCCCTCGGAAGCCAGAATTGCCTGTTTTAGATCCATGGGTGACGTGGCGGCAAAATCGGATGCGGACATGTTCAGTAATCGTTTGGGCATTGTTACTTCCTTTGACTAGAACGACAGGCTTGTGACATTGTCTCTAATATTGTTACAACAATATATTCAATATGTTATATCCAATCGGTGAACGGTTGCAAACTTATTGTACTGCTCGGAAAAAATAGCCATTAGCTGGGAAAACCTTAAATTAATCAACTACCGTTCACCGAATAAGTATTTGAATTCTTGACATATCGACAAAGCGGAAAAAGAATTGGTTATGACAAATCGCGCAAATGATATTACATTTCGCACAAGAACGTATTCACTTACATAAGTGGATACAAACGGGGACGACGACGGTTGAGTCCGGATAAATCGTTGTGTGCCCGGGAATCATGAAAGGATGTGTTATGGACGCTATCGTCAAATTCCTTGAAAAACACCAGCCCCTCTTCGACAAAATCTCGAGGAACATTTATCTGGTGGCGATTAAGGATGGCTTTCTCTCGAATATGCCAATTGTGCTGTTCTCGAGCCTGTTCCTTCTTCTTTCGACGCTCCCTGCCTATGTAGGCATCGCGCTTCCGTCTGAGGTGCTGGATTTCTTCAATAAAATCTATGCATATACCATGGGACTTCTTGGCATTATGGTGGCCGGCACCACGGCGAGCTCACTTGCCATGTCGATGAACCGTCGCATGCCTTCGGGTAAATCTCTCAACCCCACCTCGTGCATGGTTTGTGCCATGTGCGGCATGCTCTTGCTATCGGTGACAAACGATGTTGTCTCGATTGGCGGAGCAGATACATCTGTTTTTGAAACCGGCTATATGGGAACCAAGGGTTTTCTCGCTGCGTTCGTAGCCGCATTCTTGACCGTTAATATCTATAAGGTGTGCATTAGCCATAATGTGACGATCAAGCTTCCCAAAGAGGTCCCTGGCTCTATTGCGCAGAGTTTTCGCGATATCTTTGCATTTGGGTTTTCGATCCTTGCGTGCGCTTTTATCGATCTTGCGAGCCGCAAGCTGCTTGCTGTGCCGTTCGCCAATTTGGTATCCGCTCTCATCTCGCCGCTGTTCTCCGCGGTCGACACCTATCCTGGCATGGCGCTTATCGAAGGCGCGGTCGCGCTTTTCCAATTTATGGGTATCCACGGTGCTTCGGTTGTCATGAGTCCGATCAATGCTGCGCTCTACGGCAATACCGTTACCAATCTTGAGGTTTTCCAAGCAGGTGGACACCCGTCAATTGCTCTCACGCAGGACTTTACAAGCTTCATCGGCGGTCTGGGCGGTTCTGGCTGCACGTTCATCGTTCCTATTATCCTGATCATGTTTATGCGCTCCAAGCAGCTTAAAGCCATGGGCAAGGCATCGATTATCCCGGTGATTTTTGGAGTTAACGAGCCCGTTCTCTTCGGTATGCCGATCGTTCTCAATCCCTATATGTTCGTGCCCTTCCTAGCGGCTCCTATGGTCAACGCCATAATCGGTAAGTTTTTCATTGACGTAATTGGAATGAACGCCCCCATGTATACCATGCCGTGGGCGCTTCCCGGCCCAATTGGTGCGTTCCTCACCACGGGTCTCGATCTGCGTTCTCTCGTATTGATGGCAGTGCTGTTGGTCGTTGACTTTGTGATTTACTATCCGTTCTGCAAGGCGTATGACCATCAGCTTTGTTTGGAAGAGTCTGCAAAGGAGACTGCAGGAACCTCGGATGCAGATGCTATTGCCGCACAGGAAAATGTCGCAAAAGCTCTCGAGGCGGTAAAGGACAAGGCGGAGCAGATCCGCGTGCTTGTGCTTTGCCAGGGTGCCGGCACCTCGACTCTCTTGGCAAATGCTCTTCGCGAAGGTGCCGCTGCTAAGGGTATCGATCTGGTTTCTCAGTCCGGTGCGTACGGAAGCCACTATGAGACGATGAATCAGTACAACGTGATTGTTCTGGCGCCCCAGGCACGCATGTACTATGACGCTATGAAGGCCGATACCGATCGCCTTGGAATTAAACTGCTCACCACAAGGGGCAAGCAGTATATTGACCTTACCAACGATCCCGAAGGTGCAATTGACTGGATCGTTCAGGAGCTGGCCAAATAGTAGATGCACTTCGTCGTTGATCCGTCGGTGTATGGTACGGCCCCGCAGCTTATTGAGCTGCGGGGCCGTATTTCGTTGAGTAGCTAATTGAGACAATGAGCGCAGCCGTCGTGAGATCGCATTGGCGCTCTCCGAGTCACCGACAAGCTGCCTTCCATCTATGTGACCAATTCGCTTTCGGCCTTTAGCCTGCTCGAGGCACGCGAAGACTGCGACCTGTGCCTCGTGGGCGGTATGTACCGTCGCCGCACCGCCGCTTTTGTGGGACCAACGGCCGAGGATACCCTGCGTGCGCTGGGCATCGATGCAGCGTTTATCGGCGCCAACGGCATTCTGGATGGCGACGTGTCTACGTCCAATATGGATGAGGGTCGTATCCAGCAGCTCGCCTTTAGCAAGGCCGACTCGCGCTATCTGATCGCCGACTCCAGCAAGATTGGCAAGCGCGACTTCTACACCTTCTGCCGCCTGGACAGCTTGGACGCCGTGGTGTGCGAACCGGGCATCGCCGCCGCGGATCGCTCCGCCATCGAGGAGCACACGCAGGTCATTTGCTAGCTAACACTGCAGACGATACTTCTGCCCCTGCTGGCTCGGGGATTACCGCTTCACGTTGACGCGCAAATGTGCTCGGGCCAAGTATTCAGCTTGTGGGTTAGACCAGGCGGGCGTAGTCCTGTGACTGATGAAAGACGTGGGCGATATAGATCGTTTCGTGCTCAAACTTGTAAAGACACACGTAGTTGTTGACGGGAAACGATCGGCAATTACGTGCCGCCAACTCTTGCATGTGCGAGAGGGGACGTAGGAGTGGCTGCTCGCGAAGCAGATCAAGCTGATATTCAAACTCAGCGACAAAATTGCCTGCTGCGCGCGGATTCTTGAGAATCTGGGCAAGGTATCCGACGATACTCTCGTACTCATATCGCGCGCTTTTGAGTATGACGACGTTATAGGTCATATTTGTCTCGTATCGCGGTCGCGAAGGAGTCGTAGTCGCTATAGTCGCCTTGCGATATTTCGTCTTCTGCCAACATCATACGAGACAGCAGTTTTGCCTTGGCGATTTCTTCTTGCATGAGGCGATACTGGTCGCTGCTGATGCAGTGCATGGCCTCGTAGCCGTTCTTGGTAACGGTAACGTCGCGCTCAGACTCAACAAGTGCGGTGAATGTGGCAGTATCCTTCATATCTCGGACGGGCACACAAGCGGACATGGGAACCTCCTTTGCGTCGTGACATAATTGTACCACGGTATATTAAAACGTCGGCGTCGTCGAATTATCTCAATCTGTAACAGTTGGGAGTAGAAAACCGAGTTAGATGTTACAGATCGAGATATTCTGCTTCGGGCTACCCGTTTGTCTCGATCTGTAACAGGTAGACGTGAAAAACCGGGCTACGTGTTACAGATCGAGATCTTCAAGTTCGGACCGCTCGTTTGTCTTGATCTGTAACAGGTAGGACCGAAAATCCCTGCCAGATGTTACAGATCGAGACAGACGGCCTGCTCGGGCCGAGCCAAAACAAAAAGGCCGCATACGAACCCGTGGAGGGATTCGTATGCGGCCGACAGGGGGTATGCGGCAAAAGTTAGGCCATGAGCAGGCCGGTCTCCGCGACGTTCTTGTACCAGTACGCGCTCGCCTTGGGATAGCGCTTCTGGGTCTCAAAGTCGATGTAGAACAGGCCGTAGCGCTTGTTGTAGCCGTTGGTCCAGGAGAACTGATCCTGCAGCGACCACACAAAGTAGCCGTCGACGTTTACGCCGCCGTCAATCGCCTTGAGGATCCATGCGAGATGCTGACGCATATAGTCGATGCGAGGGGCGTCATCGATAAAGCCGTCCTCGAAGTCGTCCTTATAGCCCATGCCGTTCTCGGTGATGTAGATCTTCTTGTAGTTGGGGTAATCGTTCTTAATGCGGAGCAACAGGTCGTACAGGCCCTCGGGATAGATGATCCAGTCCCAATCGGTGGTGGGTACGCCTTCGCGCACGCATGACTCGCCCACGCCCTTGAGGAACCAGCGAGAGGAGCCCTTGTCGCCGGTACCATTGTGGTTGATGTCGTTTTCGCCCTCGGCAGCACGCAGGAACTGGCACTTGTAGGTGTTGACGCCCAGGCAATCGTTGTAGGGGAGCGCGGCGGTCAACGCGGCGATATCCTCGTCGCGGACGTCGAGCTCGCCGCCGGCGATATGGGCCAGCTTGGTCGCGGCTTCCATGGTGTCGGCTGCATAGTGGCCGCGGAAAGTGGCGTCGAGTACCCAGCGGTTGTTGATGACATCGGCCATGCGAGCTGCCTCGCAGTCGGCGGCGTTGTTGGGGTCGAGGGGATACTTGGGCTCCAGGTTCTGGACAATGCCGATCTCGCCCTCAAAGCCGCCCTCATGGAAGGCGACGACAGCCTTGGCGTGGGCTACCATCATGTTGTGCATGAGCTGGAAGGCCTTGTCCAGGCGGTACTTCTCGCCGTGCGGCCAGTTGCCGACGATAAAGCTGCCCTCGGCGGTTGCGGGAATCTCGTTAAACGTGAACCAGTGCTTGACCTCGGTGAACTCGGCAAAGCAGAACTTGGCGTACTCGACAAAGGCGTCGATCGTCGTGCGCGTCAGGAAGCCCTCGCCGCCGTTCTGGTAAAAGGCCTCGGGCGTATCGAAGTGATCGAGCGTGACGTAGGGGATAACGCCAGCTTTGTTGCAGGTGGCGAAAAGCTCGTGATAGAAGGCAACGCCCTCGGGGTTAATCTCGCCAGTGCCGTTGGGGAAGATGCGGCTCCAAGCGATGGAGACGCGGATACCGTTGATGCCGAAGCGCTGGCACAGGTCGATATCGACCGGATATTTGTTGTAGAAGTCGCTTGCGGGATCGGGGGAGAAGCGACCCTGGGCTGCCAGGAAATCGTCCCAGGGCACTTTGCCCTTGCCGTGCGTACGGGTCTCGCCCTCAACCTGGTAAGCAGCGGTGGCGCCGCCAAACACGAAGCCGTCGGGGAACTGCATGGGGTTGGTCATGAGTCATCCTTTCTGTGGGATACGAATAGGGAGAGGTGCCCGAACTGGGGATCCGGGCACCAACAGAGGGAGGAACTAGTCGAGGTTCTCGCGGAGCCACTTGATGGCGCCTGCGGGGTCGCGAGTAAGGTCGATATATTCCTTACCGCGCGGAGCGAGCAGCTTAATGCCCAGGCGATCGGTATCGGCCTTCATGTCGTTGTAGTAGCTACGGACCTGCGGGGCGAGCACGATGACGTCGTACTGATCCATGATGGCAGTGTGCTGGCCATAGGCGCCTGCGGAGGAAGCGATGTTCTCTCCGGTCTGCGCAGCACCTTCCTTGATGGCGTTGGCAAGCATGGCAGAGGTGCCGGCGCCGGCGCACAGGACGAGGACCTTCAGACCGTCGACATCCTTCTTGGCGGATGCATCGGCAGCGGGCTCGGGCTGATCGGCGACAGGCTTGCTGTCGGCGGCGGCGGTCGGCTCGACGGAAGCGGCAGTCTGCTCGACAGCGGGCGCGGGGGTGCTGGCAGCGATGGCGGCAGCACCATCGGACTCGAGACCCAGCTCGGCGGCGCGCTCGGCCTCCTGGTCGCAGAGCAGCTTATCGTATGCCTTCAAGAACGGCAGGTAGATGATGGCGTCCAGCAAGATGATAATCGCGACAAATACCAGGGCGATAAGCTGGAAGTTCGTGGTGATGAAAATGCCGATGGGGGCGGGGGTGGCCCAAGGCACCACGAAGGAGAAACCGTTCATACCTACGTTGTCGATAAAGAACTTGGCAACACTCACGTTGACGCAGCCGGCGGCAACAAAGGGGATGAGCATGTAGGGGTTAAGGATCATCGGCGCGCCAAAGAGCAGAGGTTCGTTGACGGCGAAGGCAACAGGAACAATCGAGGCCTTACCGACAGCTTTGAGCTGCTTGGACTTCATAAAGAGAATCAGCAGAAGCGGCACGATGAACGTGGCGCCGGTGCCGCCGAACTCACCCACGAGCGACATGTTAAAGGTGAGGGAGTGGGCGGGGTGACCACCAGCCAGCAGAACCTGCAGGTTCTCGGCCTGGTTGGCAAGACGGATGGGGTCGATGCCCGGCTGGACAATCGAGGGGCCGTGGACGCCGATGAACCAGAAGAACGCGGTGGCTGCCTGGATAAGGATAAGGCCGGGATAGGTTTCTGCAGCGGTAAAGAGCGGGGAGAGCAGTTTGATAAGCAGCTCGGAGAACGGAACGCCCATGAGGTTGCGCACGACGACATCGATGATGCCGCAGATGATGACGGCGCCGCCAAAGGGGATGATGTCGCGGAAGTTCTGAGCGATGGCGCCCGGGACTTCCTTGGGCAGCTTAATGGTCAGATCGCGCGAGACGCAGAACTTATAGACCCACACGGTAATGAACGCGGCGATATAGGCCGAGAACAGACCGCGCGTGCCCATGCTGGTGCAATCGAAGACCGAAAGTTCGGAGCCGTCGAGCTTGGTGGTGAACTGCGTAACAGCGAGCAGCAGCATGCTGCACTGGGCGGCAACCATGGTGGAGCCGTCGTTGAGCACTTTGCCGGCGGGCATGCGACGGTTCATGGAAGCCGTAAAGTTCTTGGCAGTGGTGCCGGCGACCATGATGCCCATGACGCCCATGGTGAAGTTGTACAGCTTGTTGCACCAGTCGATGAGCGGCTGGGGCAGCGTGATGCCAACTACGCCAGGAAGGGTGGCAATCAGCAGGAAGATCGAAGAGGTGAGGACGATGGGCATGCACCCAAGGAATCCGTCCTTAATGGCCTGGAGGTAGATGTTCCTCGAGATCTTCTCAAAGAACGGTTGATGCTTTTCGAGCATCTTTACGATGGCGTCCATAGAGCTCCTTTGCTGCTCGATGCGCGATGCATGTGGATGGAACTGGTCGTCGATGGATGGTTAGGACTGCCCGGAAACCTTCCTGCTTAAGGAAGGCATTGCGAAATGACAACGTTGTCATTTCGTTAATGACAACGTAAGACATTTTTGGAAGAGCAACAAGGATTTACGGGTGAACGGTCGATATTGTCCGATAAACGGCTGATTTGTCAGTCGGGCAGGTAGTGTATGCTAGAACGCAAAAAACAAGCGATGCAAAACCGACTGGAGAAGTAGTGGCAACGATGGACAAGAAAAATGTCTCAATGAATGATGTGGCAGTTGCCGCGGGTGTTTCTCTCAAGACGGTGTCTCGTGTGATCAACGAGCCCGATAGCGTGCGAGAGTCGACACGCGATAAGGTCCATTCGGCCATGGAGGCGCTCGGGTTTCGAGCCAACTTTGCCGCGCGTTCGCTCAAGTTGGGCCGTTACGGGTGCATCGGCGTCGTGCTGTTTCACTTGTCGGGCGGTGCCGTGGACATGATTGACGGTATCGCCGATGCCGCCGAAGAACGCGGCTTTGCGCTCACGATGATTAAGAAGTGCGGAGGTGAGAAGATGACCCTTGCCGATGCGGCGCACAGGATGTCGCAGCTGCCTGTTGATGGCATGATCTTCAACCTGCGTCAGATGGTCGATGACTTTGATACCTTTGAGGCGCCGAAAGACCTCAAGACGGTGATTATCACACCGATGGAACATCCTACCTGCTCCACCGTCAGTGACGACCAAGAGGGCGGCGCGCGCATGGCGTGCGAGTACTTCTTGAACCACGGGCACAAGAGCGTGTACTTCGTCTCTGGTAAGAAAGAGTCGCTGTCGAGCCAGTGCCGTATGAAAGGTTGGCGTGCGGCACTCGAGGCGCGTGGCATTGAGCCGCCCGAGCCTCTGCAAGGCGATTGGAATGCGGATAGTGGCTATGCCGCGGGCCTTGTGCTTGCCGATAAACCCGATTGCACGGCGGTCCTCGCTGCTAACGACTGCATGGCAAACGGCGTGATGATGGCTCTACGTGACAAAGGGCTCAGTGTGCCCGACGACGTGTCCGTGATCGGCTTCGACGATGAGCTCTACAAGACGATTCCCAACTCGATTCTGACATCGGTGAAGTTTCGCCACCGCGAGCTGGGCATCCGTGCGCTCAACGAGGTCGTTGCGGGCCTGGAAGCCCCGAGCTCCAGAAGCCGTACGCTTGTCTCGGGCGTGCTGGTCGAGCGTTCCAGCGTGAAGGACCTACGGGCGTAGACGTGCTCGGCTCGTTCATCTTAATCTGTAACAGGTGGGGCCGAAAATCTCAGCTAGATGTTACAGATTGAGATTGAGAGGATTGCCCTGTGCGTTTATCTCAATCTGTAACAACTAGACGTCCAAAACCGGTTTTAGTGTTACAGATTTAGACAATTCGGCCCGGTCTCCCCGGTTTGTCTTGATTTGTAACAGCTAGGGAACAAAAACCCGGTTAGATGTTACAGGATTGAGATAAACGGCTTTCGACCTGCACAGACGATATGAGCAGGACATAAAAACATTGAGAGCCCCTGCTGCATGAAAGA
>CAJMAZ010000014.1:0-42552 GCA_905211535.1 uncultured Collinsella sp.
AACGCTCGCCCCCTACGTATTACCGCGGCTGCTGGCACGTAGTTAGCCGGGGCTTCTTCTGCAGGTACAGTCTTGACTCTTCCCTGCTGAAAGCGGTTTACGACCCGAAGGCCTCCGTCCCGCACGCGGCGTCGCTGCGTCAGGGTTCCCCCCATTGCGCAAGATTCCCCACTGCTGCCTCCCGTAGGAGTCTGGGCCGTGTCTCAGTCCCAATCTGGCCGGTCGGTCTCTCAACCCGGCTACCCGTTGTCGGCACGGTGGGCCGTCACCCCGCCGTCTACCTGATGGGCCGCGGAGCCATCCCCTCCCGTCGGGGCTTTAGCCGGGGTGCCATGCGGCACCCCGGGGTATCCGGTATTACCCGTCCTTTCGGGCGGCTATCCCGGGGGAGGGGGCAGGTTCTCCACGTGTTACTCAGCCGTTCGCCACTCGCTTCCCTCCGGAGAGGGGTGCCGTTCGACTTGCATGTGTTAGGCGCGCCGCCAGCGTTCATCCTGAGCCAGGATCGAACTCTCCGTCCAAAATATATGGGCTTCGAGCCCGTCCGGTCCTCTCAGTTCATCGCTGATCGGTTCCGTTCGATTCATATGGTTCTAGTATAGGAAAAGGAATTTCTCGGGGCCGCCTCTCGGCGGCCTTGCGAAAAACAAATCCAAGTTAGACCATTTCAAATGGTTCGATGTCTGCCCGGATGCGACACTGGAGTTAGTGTCCATCCTCGCAGTATCCGGTTCTCAAGGTGCACGCCCCGCGGCTGATCCGGTCCGACCGGGCCGCGCGGCAAGGAGATATATTGCCAGACCGGAGGGCCCCCGCGGGCGGGAATCGCGCACTCCATATTTTGTTCACAAATGAATAGGTCCCTCAGTCGCATCACTGAGGTTAAAACTGAAGCATTGGCTTCTGATATTGGCGATGACCAGCTGTTTTATGAGTATTGAGACATCGGTCATCTCTGGAGCGCTACTTTACTCCAAAGGCATCAGCTATTTGTTTCCCATCGGTAAAAGGCAGATTTTGTTCGCCAAGCGTTCTTATATATAGAGAAGTTCGGGTTCGAACCCGTTCCGCGGCAACAAAAAAGCGACCAACCGGAGTCGATCGCTTTCTATTCTATGGTGGAGCATCCAGAAGATGCTTCCGAACTCGTTTTCTCGGTGCCATTCATGCTTTCGAAGCATCGTTCGACCTTCGCAGCCTCATGTTTTGAGGATCTGCCGTGTTTATCACTGTTATTAATGAGTGTGCGGAAGTGATCCTCATACAGATACGTGCGATCCGCCAGAGAACTGAGAAGCATCTTTCTGCAGCCCTCGTTGTCTATCCTCACATCTCTCAGGTCTTCCGGAAATTCACAAGCAGTCTTAGGGTCAGTTTGTTTCTGCTTTCAGAGACTTGTTTGAGAGTTATTAAAGACAGTTCAAAACAATAAGTGAGACACCATAAAGCAGAGCAAGATGTGCCGGATAGAAAATGTAGAAGAAGTATTTCAGCTTCAGCCCTCGCTTGCCATTATAAAGATTGATAAGCAGCAACGAAACGACCGCGGCAGCAACATCAGGATTAAATACATTAGCTGTAGCAAACTCAAATCCGCCGCCAACTATATGGCATGACGAAAGGAGCACTGCGCATACTGCAGCAAAGAACATCTTGGCCTTGCTGTCGTGGAATAAATAGAATGCAGCCACAAGCAGAATGCCATACACGCCGCCATCTAGTTTAGTGTATTCAGCTGCCAGTGCTGTCAAAACAATCAGAGCAATTTCTGCGATGTGCCTCTTCCATTTTGAAAGACTTTGTATCTTTTCCAGAATAATCAAAAAGACCAAGGAAAGCAGGAGCTCGCACATAACATTTTGTTGCCGAAGGTCAAAGAGTTGCCCGGTTTGAACGAAATCGTATATGGGCTCCGCAATGATTGCGAAGACAAGCATATTTCGCAGGTACTTCTTTATGTCATGAGTATGCAAAAATCCCTCAACTATCAAAAAGCAAAATAAGGGAAATGCAATTCTGCCAAGAACATGAAGCACATCCGAAGCCTCGCTTAGAATCGCCCACTGCTCGTCTGATATCTGATTGTACGATGCGTGAGTCATGATTCCATTGGTCAGGACGATCCTGCTTACATGATCGAGAACCATCGAAATGGCCGCTATTATCTTTAATGTGCTGCCGCTAATTCCGTATCTATCTGTTTTCATTTCGTTTTCCTTTCTTTGGGTGGGCCGTCAGGGGTTCAGCCTGCTTCGCAGGCGGCCGCTGCGTTGCTTTCGCGCCTTGCGCGCTGCGCTGGCAAACGCTCACGCGTTTACTCAGCTCCGCGCCCCGACGGGTTCGAACCCGTGCACCGGCAACAAAAAAAGCGACCAACCGGAGTCGATCGCTTTCTATTCTATGGTGGGCCGTCAGGGGTTCGAACCCTGGACCTTGGGATTAAAAGTCCCCTGCTCTGCCAGCTGAGCTAACGGCCCGCGGGTGGCATTGTACCACGGTCTGGGACTATTCCCAACTCCATTGGCCGTTCTGGAAAATCACAACTTCACGTCCATCAGGCGTAATGCCCTTAATATCGATGTCGTCCGTGCCGATCATAAAATCGACGTGCGCGCTCGAGACGTTAACGCCATGCTCCAGGAGCTCTTCCTTGGACATGTCGTACCCACCCTCGATGCATTCGGGGAAACCGACACCTAGCGCGAGATGGCAGCTAGCGTTCTCGTCATAGAGCGTGTCATAGAACAGAACGCCGCTTTCGCGGATCGGAGTGTTCTTGGAAATGAGCGCGACCTCGCCCAGATGAGCGGCACCTTCATCGGTGTCAATAATGCTCGCAAGCGTCGCCTTGCCCACACGGGCATCGTAGTCCACTACGCGGCCGGCCTTGAACTTAATCCAAAAATCGTCAACCTTGTTACCGTGGTGAATGAGCGGCATAGCCGAATACACGATACCGTCGGCACGCATACGATCAGGCGAGGTGAAAACCTCCTCGGTGGGGATGTTGGGGAAGAAGGGGTGTCCATCGGGCGTCTTACCCTTGCCGCCGGCCCACTCGTGACCCTTCGTCATGCCAATCGTCAGATCGGTTCCATTTGCCGCGGTGTAATGTAGGCGGTCAAAACGATTGTCGTTCAGGAAACGCAGGTTCTTTTCGAATGCCGCGTCATGAAGCTCCCAGTCGCTCTCCGGGTCCTGGCCATCGGCACGAGCGGTGTGCAGAATCGCATTCCACAGCTTATAGATTGCAACCTCGTCGGCGTCTCCCGGGAACACCTCGCGCGCCCATGCCACGACCGGAGCGCCAGCGATGCACCACGGGTTGATGTTGTAGTCCAGTCCACGGCGGAAGACCTTGCACTGCGTATTCCTTGCCTTAGAAGCTGCAGCAGGCTTGGCGGGATCGATGCCCTTAAGGGCGGCAGGGTCCGCACCCTCGATAAAGATAAAGCAGGCGCCGTCCTGGGCCAGGGAATCCAGCTGCAGGCGCTTCCACTCGGGCGTCTGCTCAAAATAGCTTTTATCGACATGCTCGTACGTGAGCCTCGTCACGGCATCATCGGCCCAAATGACCGTCACGTGACCAGCGCCGGCGGCATAAGCCTCCGCGACCACCACGCGGGCAAAGGGCGCGCACTCGACCGGAGACTGAACGACAACCTCCTGGCCGGGCTTGACGTTTACGCCCTTGCGGACAACCAGGCGCGCATAGTTTTTAATCTTGGGCTCCAAGGCCTTCATGCTCTCCAGAGCCTCTTCGACCGTCAGGGCAGCTCGAATCATGTGCCACTCCATCTATCTATAGAACAGTAAAAAGGCGCGCCGCAAAAACGACGCGCCTTATATCTTAGCGATAAGTATGTATGCAAACGCTACTTCTTCTTGGAGTCCTTCTTGTCCTCCTCGGCAGCTGCGCGCTCGATAAGAGCGCTGAGCTTGTTCTCGGACATGCCCTCGGCCTGCGTGCGGTACATGTTGCGCAGGGGACGAATACGAACGAAGTCGTAGATAAAATCACCCAGAATGATGACATAGGACAAAACGATACCGACCATCTGGACAGGGCTGGACACCATGCCAGCGGGAGCGAAGTACAGCGAGGCCCAAATTGCCACGACGAGCACCATGCCAATGGCGAGCACAATCCACCAGATGCGACGGCGCTTGGTGTAGTCCTCGTCCTGCTTGAGGAGGATATTCGACACCGTATAGATGCGGTCCTCCTTGGCGCGCTGCTTAGCCTTGCGGGCGCGCTTCTCCTCTTTAGAGAGGCCCTCGAGGTTCTCGCCCTTCTCGAGCTCTTTGCGGCGTGCCTTAGACGAAGCCGGCACGACGCGAACGGAGCCCGCTGCTTGGCGGGCGGGCTTAGCAGATGCGGCAGACTTGCGCGCAACCCCGGTAACTTCGTGGGATTGCGTGCGCTTGTTCGTGGCGCTACGGGTACTCACTTATGCGTTCTCCTTCATGCTTGTGAACTGGGAGCCCGTGATGATCTGGAAGGCCTCGCGATAGCGCTCGGACGTGCCATCGATGACCTCGGCGGGCAGGTGCGGGGTCTCCCCCGTCATATCCCAGTTGGCTTTGAGCCAATTGCGGACGAATTGCTTGTCGTAGCTGGGCTGAATCTTGCCCTCCTCGTAGCTGGCGGCAGGCCAGAAACGGCTGGAGTCGGGCGTGAGGCACTCGTCGATCAGCGTAACCTTGCCATCGATGACACCGAACTCGAACTTGGTGTCGGCGATGATGATGCCACGGGTCGCTGCATACTCGGCAGCAGCCTTGTAAATCTTGAGGGACAGGTCGCGAATCTGCGCGGCGATGTCCTCACCCACGATCTCGCAGCAACGCTCGAACGAAATGTTCTCGTCGTGGTCGCCGATCTCGGCCTTCGTGGACGGCGTGAACAGCGGCTCGGGAAGCTTGGAGGCCTCGGTCAGACCCTCGGGCAGCTGAATGCCGCAGACGGTGCCGTTCTCGTCATAGGTCTTCTTGCCCGAACCGGTCAGATAGCCGCGGACGATGCACTCGATAGGAATCGTCTGGGCCTTCTTGACCAGCATGGCGCGGCCTGCGAGGTAGTCACGATACTCGGCAAACTCCTCGGGGAAATCCGCCGGGTCGATGGAAACGAGATGGTTGGGGACGATGTCGGCAAACTTATCGAACCAGAATGCCGAGATGCGATTGAGCACCTCTCCCTTAAACGGAATCTCGTCGGGAAGAATGAAGTCGAACGCAGAAATGCGGTCGGTGGCGACCATCAGCAGGTTTTCACCGGCATCGTAAATATCACGAACCTTGCCACGGGAATCCGGACGACGCTCCATCGTTGTCACGTGAGTCACTCCTTACCTAAATACGACAGAAATGCGGGTTCTTTCCCGCATGTTTTCGCAAACTCGGAGCGGCAGGGACGCGGCCCCTCCTTCACCGAATAGCGAAAAGCTAGTGCTCCATTGTAGTAGATGCCGCGTCCGCCGTGTGCTCGCGGGGCAGATGAATTGTAAAAGTCGTACCCTTTCCAAGCTCCGACTCCACGGATATGTAGCCATGGTGACGCTCGACGATCTGCTTGGTCACGGCGAGGCCAACGCCCAGGCCGCCAGCTTCGCGGGCGCGGCTGGCATCGGCGCGCCAAAACCGCCCGAAGATGCGCGACAGATCGTCCTTGGCAATACCGATGCCGGTATCAGAAACGGCAATGCTGACGTGCTTGCGGTCACTGAGCACCGACACCACGACCCAACCGCCCTCGGGGGTGTAGCGCATGGCGTTGCTCATGAGGTTGATGACGCATTGCGTGATCATGTCGGGATCGGCTTCGACGACATCGTCGTGCCCCTGGGTTTCATCTGCAAAGCGAAGACGAAGGTCACGGTCGGCAAACAGACGCTCCTGGCCGTTCACAATCGATCGCACGAAAGGAACCATGTCCACCGGCTCAAGGTTGAGCGGAGCCGTGCTGTTTTCCATGCGCGACAGGTCGAGCATCTGCTGCACCAGACGAGCCAGGCGACGTGTCTCGGAAGCAACGGTCTCCAAATGCTCATCGTCAGTGGGATACACGCCATCCTGCATGGCCTCGACCGTTGCGAGCATGGCCATAAGCGGCGTACGAAGCTCGTGTGCAACGTCTGAGGTCAGGCGCTTCTCGTGTTTCATATCCTTCTCGAGCGAAGTGGCCATCTCATCGAAGGTCTCACCCAGCTGATCGATCTCGTCATCACCGCGCAGCCCCGTGCGAGCCGACAGGTCGCCGTCACGGATTTGCTTTGCGGTGCTGGTGATGCGATGAATCGGCTTGGTGAGCATGCGCGACACGAGCGATCCGATAACGACCGAAATGCAGATTGCAACAACCGCGGCGAGGGCCATGGCGTTAAAGGTCTTCTCCCTAAACGCAGAATCTGCCTTGGTGAGCAGAGCGTCGGAGCCGATGGCCCACAGCTTTACCTGTCCGACATGCTCGCCGGAAGACGTTACAATCTCGACGTTAGCAACGCTATCGGAGTCGGTTGGAGCAGACGAGACCGGGCTATGCGATGCCCTCTTGCCGCTCGTGTCGTCGGTCGTAGCCTGGTTTTCGCGTACATCGGCGGTGGCGCTTGCCGAGGGCCAGGAATCGTCATAAACGATCACGCCCTTTTTATTGACGACCTGCATGCCCAGATCGTCGGAAACCAAACTCGACGTTGCGACCGTGCGCAGTTCTCCCGCGGTCCAAGAGCCGTTTTCCTCATATGAGGTCGCCAACTTCTCGGCAGCAGAATTTGCGATTTCGACGATATTGGAGCGTGTGTAATCCGAAAAAACCGTGCCCCACACAACAGAGACAACGCCCACCAGCACCAATACTGTCATGAGCGATGTCAGAGCAAAAGCAAGTGCCATGCGCGAGGGATAGCTCATCGTTGGCCGTGAATCGGAACGAGGCGTGTTCCAACTAGCCTTGGAACCCGCCTCGCTCTCCTGCTTGTGCTTTTGTCCGATTTCAAAGCGCGCAGGTGTCATATGTGATTTCCCTATTTCTCGTCCGACTTATCGGTCTTGGCCGGAGCCTCGAAGCGATAGCCGACACCGTGGACGGTGTAGAGCCACTTGGGCTTCTTGGGATCATCGCCCAGCTTGGCGCGAAGATTCTTCACGTGGCTATCGATGGTGCGCTCATAGCCCTCAAAGTCATACCCGAGCACTTTCTCGACCAGCTCCATGCGGTTATACACACGGCCGGGATGGCGGGCAAGCGTGGTGAGCAGCTTGAACTCGGAAGCCGTCAGATCGACTTCCTTGCCCTCGACCAAGATCTTGTGGCCCGAGATATCGATGACCAGATCGCCGAAGTCGAGTACCTCGACGGCGGGCTCGTCGGCCTGATGGGCACGGCGGAACAGAGCGCGAACGCGGGCGACGAGCTCGCGCGGCGAGAACGGCTTAATCAGATAGTCGTCGGCGCCGAGCTCAAGACCGATAATACGGTCCTCGATCTCGCCCTTAGCCGTCAGCATGATGATGGGGACATCCGAGGTATCGCGAATGGTGCGGCAAACGCGCTCGCCGGGAATCTTGGGGAGCATAAGATCGAGCACGACCAAGTCGAACTGATGCTTCTCGAACTCCTCGATCGCGGACTGGCCGTCGCCGACGCCCACAACCCAGTAGCCTTCGCGCTCGAGATAGGCAGCGACGGCGTCACGGATTGCCTTCTCATCCTCGACCAGCAGAATCTTTTTTGCATCTGAAGCCATAACACGGCCCCCCTGTCTCAATTAGCTAAGAACAAGCCCATTTTAACGCACCTGAGCCCGCCGGATGCCGCTATGACGCGGCAGCTCGGCGGGCGGTACTCACAATTACAACGCGCTTATTCCCCTGTTGGCGCCTTTTTAACCCCTCTAAGCTTAAAGAGAGAATAGGCGTGCAGTGACCGTCTCTGGTATACCCTGGCTGTTGCGCACCGTGGCGTACGTAAGGAATGAGTCCGATTTTCCCGCCGTAGCTGGATAATCGCCATACTCCAAAGCGCGGTCGGGCGACAGCAGTGAGCCATAGGTCTTGGCAGAGGTGTCGATCAGGAAATGCGACGCCTGTACCTTAACAAGGTATTTATTCTTCTTGCCAGCCGCACATGCGAGCGGCTCGCGTGACAGGAAGAGGTACGGCCCTCCCTCATTACCAATATACGTGCCCATATTGCCCAGGCTGCCCACGCCGCTATAGGCCGCCTCGATAGAAAACACGAAGGTATCGCCCATATATACGGCCTCGAAAGGCGAGACTGACGAAGGGAGGACTAGCTGGGCACGTTTGGTGTTGTTGCCGTCTGTCAGATCGATTGCCGTTATGCCGTAGTAGACGCCCTCGTCGTTGCGGACACGCGGCGAGATGGTCAAAATGCCGTCGCTCGCGCGCGGGGCCGATGCAAAGCGGCCCGTCGATTTCCAAATAACCTCGGCCTTGGATTCATCAAGCGAGCGACGATAGCAAAACGAATCACTACTCGTTTTATTGCCGCCTGCCGAAGGCATTTTATACCAGATAACCGATGACCCGAACGCCGTAAACAGGGGCGGGTCATAGTCCTTGCCACCTCGGTCGAGCTCAACCACGTCGCCAGAAAGCGAAGCGCCCGACAGATTTTGAGCGTAGAGCTTCCACGATGAATTGGCAAAGTTCATCTCAACCCACGCAAATACGCCGTCGCCGGCACGGACATCGTAAAATGCATATCCCGTGCCCTCGATAGGGTCCTCGATTAATGTGGTAAGCGAGCCATCGCCCAGGTTGAGCACACCGAGCGTATTGGCATGCAGCGCCGATGCGGGTGCCATCATCGCCGCGGCGTAATCGCCGTCGCAGTAGTACAGCAGCGTACCCAGAGGCAGCGTCCACGACGCCGCCGGCTCAAGATCGATGTCGACTGCCTCATACTCATCCGTAATCGAGATGATTTTGGAATCGTCCTTGATAACCTGCGGCTCGCCGGCAGCATCATCGCTGGTACCCGTTTTTTTCGAGCATCCGGCAAGCACCGTGGCAGCGCCCGCGGCAGCCCCACCGAGTACAAAGCCGCGACGAGATATTCCGTTCTTGATGTGATCGGCGATACCCATTAGGCGATCTCGGCGCGAGCGGCCTCGATAGCGCGTGTAAGCTGGTCGGCGCAGGAGGTCTTTTTCATACCGCAGGTATTACCGGCGAGAACCTCGATTACGCGATCGGCAGGAGCGCCCTCGACCAGCTTGGAGATAGCCTTGAGATTGCCGTCGCAGCCGCCGGTAAACTCAACGCCCATCACCTTGTTGCCGTCATCGGAAAGGTCAAGGTGAATATTGCGAGCACACACGCCCTGAGGCTTGTAATCAAACGAAATCATGCGATCCCCTCTCAGAATGTTATTCAAGACGACTATTATCCCCGTCTTTCCCTAAATGCAACGAGGCGCTTTGCCGGCAACACACATTACCAGCAAAGCGCCCTAAAAAGCTAACGTTATGCCCGAACCTACTCGAAGCTCAGCTGCTCCAGACGATTAAAGACCGTGTCGATACGGGTGAGGAAGTCCCACGGATCAAAGATCTCGTCGAGCTTTTCCTGGCTGACGGTGCAGCGCGGATCGGCCTCGAGACGCTCCTTAAAGGTGGGGCCGGAGACACAATCCTGTACCTCGTGCCAGGTGGCCATGGCGTTCTCCTGAACGATCGCGTAGGCGTCCTCGCGCGTGATCCCCGTGTCCACGAGGGCGAGCAGCACCTTGGACGAGAAGATGAGGCCACGTGTCTTGTTGAGGTTGGCCATCATGCGGGCCGGGTAGAGCTGCAGGCCGTCGATGACGCGGATGAGGCACTGGAACATGTGGTCAAGCGCGATGAAGCTGTCTGCCTGCGCCACGCGCTCGGCGGACGAGTGCGAGATGTCGCGCTCGTGCCACAGGGCAACGTTGTCGAAGGCCACCTGAGCGTTCGCCTTCACGACGCGAGACAGGCCACAGACCTTCTCCATCGTGATGGGGTTGCGCTTGTGGGGCATGGCCGAGCTGCCCTTCTGGCCCTTGCGGAACGGCTCCTCGGCCTCGAGGGTGTCGGTCTTCTGGAGGTTGCGGACCTCCGTGGCGATGCGCTCGCACGTGGCGGCCGTCGTTGCGAGGACGCCGGCGAGGTAGGCGTGGTGATCGCGGCTGATGACCTGCGTTGACAGCGGGTCATGGACAAGGCCAAGGTGCTCGCAGACGTACTCCTCGACAAACGGGTCGATGGAGCTGTACGTGCCGACAGCGCCCGAGATAGCACCGAAGGCAACGTTCTTGCGGGCATCCTCAAGACGGTCCAGATCGCGCTTGAGCTCCCAGGCCCAAGAGCCAAACTTCATGCCAAAGGTCATCGGCTCGGCATGGATGCCATGAGTACGGCCGGCGCAGAGCGTGTTGCGCTCCTCGAAGGCACGACGCTTGCAGATCTCGCCGAGTTTTTTGACGTCCTCGACGATCAGGTCGCAGGCCTGGGTGAGCTGGTAGCACAGGGCTGTGTCGCCCAGATCGGAGCTGGTCATGCCATAGTGAACCCAGCGGCTGGGCTTGGGGTCGCCCTCGGGAACATCGGCATCGATGTATTCCTTCATGTTGGTCAGGAAGGCAATGACGTCATGGCGCGTGACTTCCTCGATCTCATCGACCTTCGCCTTCTCAAAGTTGGCATGGTCGCGGATCCACTGGGCCTCGTCTTTGGAAATACCGATCTTGCCGAGCTCCGCCTGGGCCTCGCAGGCCAAGACCTCGATTTCCTGCCAAATGGCGTACTTGTTCTCGAGGGAGAAGATGTGTCCCATCTCCGGGCGGGTATAGCGATCGATCATAGCGGCTCCTTTTTGGTTATTGGCACGTTGGTCGTAACCCAACCATTGTACCGTGCGCAGGTGCAAGTATGGGCAGCAGGCATTAACCTAACATTTTGCCGCAAGAGCGGCCATGGGGACATCCGCGTATTTGCTTCGCAAATCCGCACCGGCTGCGGCGACACACCCGGACCTACGCCCATGCGTGGGCAAGATGGGTTGAATCTGACGCTCCCGGCTGTCTCCCGTGCTCGATGGAGCGGGCAACGGGACGTCTACGCATTTGCTTCGCAAATCCGCACCGGCTTCAGGCGATCCCCTCGGATTCACGGTGACGATGGGGAAGACTTTGTTGAATTGGCCGTCCCGAGGTCTTCTGTGCTCCATGGAGCGGGCAACGGGACATCCGCGTATTTGCTTCGCAAATCCGCGCCGGCTTCAGGCGCCTGTCGGCACCTTCGCCTGCTCGCTACAAACGCTTCGCGTTTGCTTAACGCTCGCACCCTGGCGGGTTCGAGTCCCGGCGCTTGGTAGTAAAAAACACGGCAACGTAACGCTGCCGTGCTTGTGCTTTTTACTGGAGCGGGCAACGGGACTCGAACCCGCGAGTGTCAGCTTGGGAAGCTGATGCCTTACCACTTGGCGATGCCCGCTTGTGTGTTGGCTAGTATAACGCGGTTGTCTTGTTCGATACAAGGGTGGCGATGCTTGTTTTAGCTGTGGAGATTCGTTTGAAAATCGCGTCAATTGTGGAGACGGGGACCTTTGACTTCCTGTTCCCCTTGTCTTCTACCTGCGCTTTTGCTTGATTGTTGTATTTGAGCTCAATTTGTCAGGAATTGGGCAAGCTTTTGGTCAGCTTCTGGTACTTACCCGCATGAACCATGGCGGTAGCCTCATCCCAAGCGCCGCGGCCTCCCCGTGCGGCGCACGAGGGATAAGGAGCAGCCATGTCCAACGCACCCACGCACTCTGTCCACAGCGCAATCGCAACAGGTCCGCTGCTCCTGCTCCTCTTCCTGCTTTTGGGCTGCCTGGCACCGGGAGCCGCATTTGCCGTCGATGGCTACGACCAGCTCGGCTTCCGCACTATTAGCGATGATTGTGGACCCTTCTTCATCGGCAAGTATGAAGCTCAAGACACCTCGATTGCCTACTGCATGAACCAGGAGCGCCCCGGCCCCACCAAACCGGGCGGCCCATGGCTCAACTTTGATCAAGGCTGGGTGTGGCTCGACGACGAGTTCGCGGCAATCGTTTGTCACGGATATCCCACCACCACGTCGTTTGGCGGTTACCATCTTTCACCCGATCGCGCCCGCGCCGCCACCCAGCTTGCCGTATGGATGCTCAACGGCACTACCCATGTCGACGGTACCTACTCTTACACGACCGCTCAGGGCAAAACCAAGAGTGGGCACTTTACCGCCGACAATGAAGTCGTGGCGGCTGCGCGGTGGCTCCACGACAGCGCAAAATCAGGAAGCATCAAAGCCGCTCCGCACCGCGCGCGACGCTATCTAGGGGCCGTATCGGGCGGCAGCAAACGTCAAGACATGCTCTATGTACTGCCGGCGGTCTCTGTTTCCTTCCAAAAGCAGTCTGCTAACACCGTTATTACCAGCGGAAACAATACCTATCAGTTTACCGGGGCAACGTTCGATATTTTTGAGAACGCCAGTGGCGCGCGTGTCGGCACCATCAAGATGGACAGCAACGGTCGAGCACAGGCAACACTTCTGCCCAACACGGCATACTACCTAGTTGAAACGAAGGCGCCGGCCGGCTATGTCCCCCGCCACGATCGTATTGCCTTTACCACGGGGAATGACGGCGGGCGGGTCGCCATTGACGAACAGCCCGGCACCATCAACCTGCGTATCGTAAAACTCGATGCCGCGACGAATGCCGGCCCCCAGGTGGGATCTTCACTCGCAGGAGCAGAGTTCACGTGTGTGTCGCAATCAACCCCTGGATGGGCACAAATCCTCACGACCGACGAAAGCGGTCGGGCCACCCTCGCCGATGTCCCCTTAGGAACCTTTACCATCTACGAATCAAAAGCCCCCGAGGGCTACCTGCCATCCAACGACAGCTGGACCTATACCGTTGGAGCCGACCAGCTCGGCGATTCAGGCGTGGTCGAGATCGAATCCCGCATTTCCGATATCCCCATTGCGTTTGACCTTGAGATTTCCAAATTCAAGGATTACGGCAATAGCGACCAATCCGGCCTGGAGCAGCCGGCGGGTGGTGTTGTCTTTGAGGTTGTCAGCAACAGCTCTCAGCAGGTTGTTGGCACACTGACCACAAACATCTATGGCTTTGCCTCCACCAAAGATCAGCCCGAAGCATGGTTCGGCACAGGCAAGCGACCCGCCGGTGTCCACGGAGCTGTCCCATACGACCGTGCCGGCTACACGATTCGCGAGGTTCCGGAAACCGTCCCCGAGGGTTTTAAACGTGCAGGGGAATGGACCGTCGGGGCCAATCAGATTTCCGACGGGGCCGAGCTTCAATATATTGTGGACAACCACGCGCTGTCGACGCATCTCCAGATTGTAAAACGCGATGCCCAAACAGGCGCTTCTGTTCCCCTAGCCGGATTCACCTTCCAACTCCTCGACAGCAATCACGAACCTGTCTCACAAACTTGCTGGTATCCAGCACATAACGTAATGGACACCTTTACGACTGACGCGACCGGCACCGTCACACTGCCCGAATCGCTCATGCCGGGCACCTATTATGTACGCGAAACCTCGGCCAAAGAGCCCTATCTTGTCGGCGAAGAGATCGAGGTAAACATACCCGCCGACATGAACCTAACGCCCGTTGCAATCGCCTCGTATTATGACCACGCCGCGACCGGAAACATCAGGATCGTTAAAACCGATGCCATAGACGGCAGCAGCCTCGCGGGCGCCGTCTTTGAGATCCGTGCCTCGGGTGATATCGTGCGCCCCGACGGTAGCATTGCCGCGCTCGACGGTGAGACCGTCACGACCGTCACGACGGATGAAACTGGAGAAGCGCGCGCGGACAACCTCCCACTGGGATCTGGCACCGCACGCTACGAGGTTGTCGAGACTCAAGCGCCGGCAGGCTTCTTGCTCGATCAGACAACCCATATTGTCGACCTTACTTATGCCGACCAGAAAACACCCGTTGTAGAAGCACGGCTTAACGTATCCGACGATTACACCAAGGTTGATATCTCCAAGGTCGATGCAAGCGGTGAGCAGGAAGTGGAAGGCGCACAGCTCACCTTATATGGTCCCGATAAAACCGAAATAGACTCCTGGACCTCATCCGACAAGCCGCACCGCGTCGAACATCTTGCACCCGGCACCTACTCGTTGCGCGAAATGATGTCTCCGCGGACCTATGACCTTGCCGAGGAGATAACGTTTGAAATAAAGGATACGGGAGAAGTCCAATCCGTCGCGATGAAGGATGCGCCCATCGAGATCAAGGGGCAGGTCGACAAGCGTCAGGAACTTGTCCAACCTATCGAAAAGGGCCTGTTGGCTAACGGCGATGGTAAAAACCGTGCCGCGATGCAAACCAATACGGATGGACTTTTCTCCTATACCATCGACGCTCGAAACGATTCAACTACCTGGGTTGATGAGTTCACAATTACCGATGATCTTGAGTGTGCCGAGGACGATACGGCGAGATTCGTCTCAATCGAAACCCCCGTCGCCATCGGCGACCTCAATGGTCTGTGCAACGTGTGGTATCGCACGACGCCGTTGGACTCGACAGACGTCGATGAGCCGGCAAACGCGACACTTGACGATGGGCACGAAAATCCTTGGCTTGAGTCCGACGAAGTAAGGGAAAGTCTGGGTGAGGATTGCCGCCTCGTCGATTACGACGGCTGGCACCTCTGGAAGGCGGATGTCTCGACCACGGAATCCACCACACTCGAGGCGAAAGAACTCGACCTTGCGTCCAATACCGTCGTAACGGGCATTCGCATTGAATACGGTGCGGTAGCCGCCGACTTTACGACTCGAAGCGATGCGGATTCTTGGACCCGCGATGATCTCAAAGATGAGCACGACGACCTTGACGATGCCAAAGCAATCCTTGGCACAGACGCTCGGGGCGCAGTCGTACACATGCAGGCAACGTCGGCTTATACGCCCCAAACCGCACTCACCAACAGCGCACGCGTCGATCTTTGCCGCAACGGTGGCGGCGATAAACTTGAGTCGCATGACGAGGACAGCGTCATTCAACGCTGTACCCTACCGCAGGACCTACCGGCAACAGGATCAGTTCCCATCGCCGCTTGCATCACCGCGCTCCTGACCTCGGGTGCCGCAGCCCTATGGTTCGCTCGCCTTAGGTCGATCCCAAAGAAGCGCTAGCGCGATGAAAAAGCGGGCGAGCCAGGGGACTGGCTCGCCCGCTTTCAATCATGTAAATCGCCGTATCTACTCTGCAGACGAAGATCCACCATCAACGATTGCCTGCTCGGACTCAGGAATCCCATCGGCACCCGTACTCTGTTCTTGCTCCACCTCTTCGCTGATTGCGGAGGCGGGGGTCGAGCCCTTCGCACCCACGATGTAGGCAGCCCCAAATCCTAACGCAATGGCAATCAAGGTCAAAATCACGTAGACAGGCCAATGGCGCTTAATATACGAAAACACGTTGACTCCTTAGAGCTCCGTCTACGAACGGCGGATAACCTCGGTCACGACCTCGGATACCGTGGCAATGTTCGTCGGGTTGACATTGTGGGGCAGGTCGTCCTCGGTACGAGCGCAAGCCAGACGCGTGCCGTCCACGCCGGCGATGGTGAGGGCTCGGCGGCTCGCCTCGAGCGCGGCATAGGCATCGGTCTTGGCATAGGGCATCTCGAGCGCGCCACAATCGACATGGAACGACTTGCACACCTTGCTGACCAGGTTCATGATGCGGCGATCGCCCTTGAGCAGCTGCTGTTCGCCCTCAACCGTCACCACCGAAAGCCTACCGGCGCCGACGGATTCAAGATTGATGAAGAATACGCCGCGGAGCTTATCGCGGTGCGAAGCCAAGAAGGCCTTCATGCCGGCGCCATCACAATCCGAGGCGCCCGTTGCCACAAACCAGATATCGTGACCGAGCAGCTCATCATCGCCCATAGAGGCGACAGCCGAGAGCATATCTTCGGAAGAAGCGCCATCGGAAGACGTAGCGCCGCCCTTCCAGCCATCGTTATCGTCCTCGAAGTTATCCCACGAACCGATACCGCGACCGGACTTCTTGGCATCGTAATCGTCTTCGACGCCCAGCCAGTCACTCATGCTGTCCTGCTCGTTTTTCTTTTTACGGCCGAACAGGCCACCCAGGCCGCGCTTACGAGACTTGGGTGCCGCCGGGGCGGGAGCCGAAATGGTCTCGATCGGCTGCGCGCCCGACGCAACGGGCATAGGAGGCGCAACGGGTGCCGATGTGGGTTCGGGACCCTGGGCAGTAGCAAAGGGGTCGTTGACCTGGGCAGAGGGATCGGGAAGGTCGAACAGCGACGTGCGAGACGCAACGTTTGCCTGCTTCATCGACGGCAGCGACGGATCGGGGACCGAAGCCAGCGGAGACGAAGAGGGCGCAGGCGACGGTGCCGACGCCGGATCGGGAACATTCATCTGCGGACGCGGTGATGCCTGGGAGGAAATCTGGGCCATAAGGGAATCGACCGTTTCGTCCTGGGTGGGAGCGACATCGGCAACCGTGGCACCGGAACCACTCGGGGTCGGCATGGTGAAAATCTGCGTGGAGTAAGGCCTCGACTCATCTGTCTCGGGAGCCTCGGAAACCGCAGGCACTTCCTCCTGCTCGGCCTCGGTCGACTCATCTTGCTCGGCTGCCGCGTATTGTTCTTCATCAGAGTTGGCCTCGACGGGCTCGTCCTCGGCGGCATCTTGGATTTCGGCAGCATCAATAGGCTCGTCATCGTCCACCGCGTCGCCCTGTTCATCGGAAACAGGAAGGGGCTCGGCAATCGCGGTGCCTTGCTTTTCAAACGTTATCGTGGAATCGAACTTCGCGGCATCAAACGACATGGTGCTATCGACGTGCTGCTGGGCCTCGAAAGACGTCGTCGCCTCAACAACATCCGCGGACGTCGGTTGCTGGGACTCAAAGGACGTTGTAGCTTCGGCGGCGTCGACGGGCACGGACTGCATAGCCTCGTTCTGCTCGAACTCTTGCGCCGCGAGCTCACGTGCCGCCTCGGCTGCCTGCTGCTGAGCGATAGCCTCCTGCTCGGCAGCCTCGCGTGCGGCAGCGCGCTTCTCCTCGAAATCGTCGACAAATTTCTTGCCCTTTGCAAGCGCACCCTTAAAGAAGTTGGAAGCGCTGGCGCCAATCGACGAGAACGCCGATGCAATGTCGGCATGGGGCGTTGCCGCGGGAATCTCGGCAGAGAAATCAGTATCGCTCTCGTAAGACACGCGCCTCGGCTGTTCAACGTAATCGTCGTCAGACTCGTCCGCAACGTCTTGCACCGGCGCGGCGGGAGCCAAAATGTCCAGTCCTGCTGCGGGATCGATCGCGGACACCGCCTCGGGCTCGGCAACGGCAGCGGTAACCGCGGCAGACTCATCATCCACGGTGACAACGGGGGCAGGCTCGAGCTCAAACGTCGGCTCCTCGCCCTCCTCGTAATCGAGCGTGCAGGACTCGGGAAGCATTCCGAGCGCACGGATGGCATCCGAACCAAAGCGGATGTTGCCGGCGGCGTTGCGATAGAGCTTGGGCTCGGGCTCGGCCGCGGCAGGTTCCTCCGCCGACTCGGCAGCGGGAACCTCGTCATTGAACTCTTCGGCCTGGACAGCCTGATTCTGATCCTCGGGCACGATGGCGCCAATCAGCGTCTCGTCGGCAGACGCACCCTCAAAGCCCTCGATCTGCTCGTCAAAAGCCTCGCCCTGTTCGGGCTCGGTTTGAGCGTCGGGAGCAATCGGCTGACCGAACTCGTCCTCGGCGTAGGTAGGCTCTTCGTACTCGATGGTGTTGCCGTAGTCGTTTTGCTGCTGGGCCGCGGCATACTCCGCCGCCGCGCGCGCCATTTCCTCGGCACGACGTTTCTGCTCCCCAAAATAGGTATCGAACGGAACATCGTCGGGAAACTCGTTCTCGCCCTGGAAGGGAGCAACGTTGTCCATAACGCCGAGCATAGCGGCGACAGAAGACTTGTTGCACACCGCGCCGGACGTATAGGGAAGAATGTGGCGGTTAGAGATGATGTTTGCCGCGTTGGCAAGTGCAACGAGGGAAGCGAGGATCGCGACAATCCACAGCAGAACCTTGAGCGCGCCGGGGAGCGGCAGGATACGCAGGATGGCAACGGCAGCAGGGGCAACCGTGGCAACGGGCAACAGCTTGGCGATGAGCGCACGATACGAAGCATAGGGCTCGCGGGCGAGCAGCTCAGCACGGGGAGAGTCGTAGTGTGCGACAACGACCACCGGGCGGTTGCGCGGAGACGCGAGCGGGCCCGAGGCCTTGTGGTAGGCGATAACATTTTGGCTCACGCCCGTCTTGCCCAGGCGCGAAACCACGGGGTGGCCCGTGCGCTCGAGCACGTAAAGAACGGCGCCGACAATGGCCAGCAAGGTGCCGACCAAGCCGATACCGCCGCCGATGCCCATCAGCAGGGCGCCGGCAAACGCAAGAATACCGGTAACGGCAAATGCCAATCTACTGGGCGCCGGGGCATTGAACTCCTGAACCTCGGGGTCAAAGCCGTGGTTGCGGAAGATCTGAGCGATATCCTCGGCAGCCAAGCGCTCTTCTTCGCTGCATGCCGGCGTAATGCCGGTGTTCTGCAGCAGGTGGTTAATATAGTTCTGGGTGTTCGCCATGTGCGCTCCACATCCATAATCCGACAAATAGGCCCAATGCATGCACATTAGAACCGTATATAGTCGAAAGTATACCCCGAGCGAGCGCAAACGACTGAATTCGGGCCATCTTAACGCCTCGAGCGGACAAGGATATAGCCTAATCTCCATATCGGACTAAAATCATGGCAGCAAACCACCTTCTCATGCGAGGACTCTATGACGGCAAGCGACGCGACCGCAACAATTAAAAAGGGGAATTCGGAGCCCGGTTTCGATAAAACGGCTCAGCGCATTCTCAATCTTTTCTTTGTGCTCAACAGCTCCCCCGAACCGCTGACGACCGAGCAGATCGTCTTGGATTCTGACCTGGGATATGGCTCGGGCAATATCGACTCGGATAAGCGCAAGTTTCGGCGCGATCGTGACAAACTGCTCGAGCGTGGCATCTTAATCAAGGAGGTTCGCCCCGCCGGTGCGCAGGAGACCGAGGAAAGCTCGTGGACAATCGACCGCGAGCACACGTTTGCTGCAGGCGGCCTCATCACCGCAGACGACGCCGATATCCTGCTCAACGCCATCGACCAGACGCTAGCGGCCGGCTCATCCACCTTTGCCGCACCGCTTGCCGATATTCGCTCCAAGATTGCCTACCTCACCGGTGGGACGACGGTTGACGAAACACCGATCCGCCGCTCTCCCACCGTCGATGCGGTATGGAGCGCCTTTGCCGAGCGATGCGCGCTGCGATTTTTATATCAGAACGGACGCGGCGAGCAGAAAGAACGTACCGTCTGTGTCTACGGCATGTTCGAACACGAGGGCGTGGCGTACTTCTGCGGCCTCGACAATGTCACCGACGACATCAGGACATTCCGCTGCGACCGTATCGTTCGCGCATGGCGTCCTTCGAAGACCTACGCCATCCCTGCGGACTTCAATCTCAACGACTATCTGTTCTTTGAATTCGATTTCGCCGACCGACCGACCGTTGCAGCCACGTTCTCGTTCGCCCCTCAGACGCAGATCGATATGATCAACGGCCTCACGCGCGGGCGAGGTGAGCTCACACACACCGATGCGGGATGGATCTGGACCGTTGACGTGCGCGACCTTGAAGCCGCCGCCTCATTTTGCATGGCCCACGCCATGGACGGCATGAGGCCCATGGCCCCCAAATCGCTCAAGCAGGCGTGGAACCACCTCATTGAAAGGACGGTGCACGAGCATGCCCGTGCGTAAACTCACCAGCGAGCAGAGACTCTCGCGCGCCATCGACATCATGGAGGCCCTCTACGCCGCCGGCGAGAGCGGCATGACACGAACCGAGATTTGCGGCCGCTTTGACATCACGGGAGTATCGCTCGACGAGATTCTCGAGATCGTCTCGACGCTCGCGGACCGAGAATCTGGTGCGCGCATCATCTGCGAATGCCACGGCGAGCGTGTGGTCCTCACTGGTGACGCCGGGCGTGTGCTACCGTTGCGCTTGAGTGCAGCCGAGGGCGCTGTGCTCAACCACGAACTTGAATCGTTGGGGATCGAGCCGCAGACGGCAGCTCGGATTCGACATGCCCTTCTACCCGAAGAGCTCGGCTATAACCAGCGCGTCTTTGACACCGTCAACCACGGGTCGCACTGGCAGCAGCTGAGCTGTGCCATTCAGGACGGCGTTCGCTGCCGCATCTCATATCGCTCGATGGACGATGCACGGCCACGCGAGCGTCTGGTCGACCCCTTGCGCATTACGGCAAACGGCGACCAAACATACCTGATTGCCTGGGACATCACAGTCGATGAGCAGCGCACCTATCGCATGGATAAAATCGAGGAACTCGCCTTGACGGAAGACTCCGTCGTGCCTCACACACCGGACGTCGCATCCCTCCACGATTCCCTTGCCCGGACGCAGCGCAGCGCAAAGCTCTTGATGCCATTCGATATGGCGGAGCATCTGGACTGGGCCGGCATCACCCTAATCGAGCGCGGCGGGGCAGACATGGCAACGGTAACCGTGCATTACGGCTCCGAGCGTTGGCTACTGAGCCAGGTAATCGCAGCGGGCGGAGCCATCCGCATCTTGGATGACCCCGCCCTGTCAAAGCGCCTGTGCGATATGGCAAAAACCCTCGTCTGTCCGCTTTAGCGCCGCCGCTCGTGGCGTGCGCGCCACAGTTGCAGATAGTGCCCGATCTGCGCCGATTCGATGCGCTGGTAGGAGCTCGTGGGCAGCGACGTTAAGAACTTCTTTCCGTAGCCCTTCGTCACCAGGCGCGGGTCGGCCAGAATCAGCACGCCGCAATCGGTCGACGAGCGGATAAGGCGGCCGGCCGCCTGCTTGACCTCGAGCACCGCCTCGGGCAGCGAATAGCGCGCCCAAGCGCGGTCTTCGCGCAGGTTGCGCTCGCACGAGAGCGGGTCCGTGGGACTCGAGAACGGCAGCTTGGGAATGATGACGCAGCGCAGCGTCTCGCCGCTGGCGTCGAACCCCTCCCAGAAGGCCTTAAGCGCAAAAAGCGATGAAGTCGGCTCGTTGATAAACCGATCGCGCAGGCGACGAGGAGATGAGTTGCGCTGCTGGCAGTTGAGCTCCAGACCCGCACGGGCCATCTTGGGCTCAACGCGGGCGTACAGGTCTTCCATGTCGCACCGATTGGTGAACAGTGTGAGCACCGATCCGCCCATGGCAAGATGGGCGTCGACCAGCACGCGCTCGAGCGCCGTAAGATAGCTCTCGCGATCGCGCGGATCGGGGATATCGCCCGCAACGACTACAGCCATGTTCGAATCGAAGTCGTAGCTCGAGTCCAAGTGCAGCGATGAGGATGTTGAAGCACCGATGCGATCGAGGCCGACCGCGTGGTTAAAGTGTTCGAAGCTTTTGGACACCGTCATGGTCGCCGAGGCAAAGATAGCCGTGTGAACCTCGGGCAGCCACTCGGTTGCCAAGGCCTCGCCAATGTCGATGCGCTCTGCGGTCATTGACTCTCCGCCGGCACGCAACCTGCGATTGACCTGCAGCGAATACACGTAGTGTTCATCGGTGCCATCAATGATGAGTTTGAGGTTCTCGGCCAGCTCGTGCAGGCGGCGCGAGATATCACCCAGGTCGACAACAACCTCGGGCTTGTCGGCGGCGACGGCTTGTACCAGCGCGTCGACGCTCTTGTCAGCCTGTTCCAATGCGTCGATGGCAGTGTAGGCCGACTGCAAGAAATCATGCCAGTCGTCAGATTCGCGCAACTCGGGGCCAATCCATAGATTGGCATTGTCATAACCCCCACGGGCACGGCGACCGAGCTCGCGAACGCCATCGAACACGTCGGCGATTGCCATGCTCGCGCGCGCAACCGTCGACGTTGCCTTGGCAGTAAGGCCCAGATAGAGCGTAGAGCCCTCGGAGGTTGCCAAATCACGGGAAACCTGGCTTAGCGCACCGGTGCTCGAGCCACCCAGGCGCTCAAACAGAACGCGTGATTCGTCCGCCGACACCACGCGCGCCCACTGACGGCGCGCCTCGCGCTCGATGGAATGGGCCTCGTCGATTACCCAATGACGAATCGGAGGCAAAATCCTGCCCTCGGCCGCGACATTGCGGAACAGCAGGGAATGGTTGGTGACCACCACATCGGCATGCGCCGCACGACGGCGAGCGCCGTGGACCAAACATTTATCAGGGAAAAACGGGCAGAGGCGACGAGCACACTCGCGCGAGGCCGTCGTAAAGTCGGGGCGGTTGACGCTGCGCCACCGAATGCCGAGCGAGTCGAGATCGCCATCGGCTGATTGGCAGACGTACGCCATAATGACCGCGACCGCCGTGAGTGTGTCCGCCGGATCGCGCTTGGTGGTAATCTCGACCTGGCTGCGGCTCATGCGCTCAAGCTTGCGCAGGCACGGATAGTGATCATAGCCCTTGAGAGCGCAAAATGACAGACCACCGTCCAGTTGCTCGGCAAGTTTTGGCAGCTCATGGTACATGAGCTGGTCGGCAAGATTGTTCGATTTGGTCGCAATACCAACCGTGATGTTGTTACGGCGTGCTGCCTCGGCAAAAGGCACCAGATAGGCCATCGATTTGCCGACGCCCGTGCCCGCCTCAATTACGCGATGTGTGCCCGTGACCAGCGCATCGCGGACCTCGAGCGCCATCGCGATCTGCTCATCACGCGGCTCGTAAGTGGGATACATGCGATTGACCAGGCCACCCGGCGCATAGTCTGCCTCAATCTCCTCACGACTCGGCATCTTGAGGACCGGCAGTTCGTCGGCGTCCACCCGATCGTCGGCGCGATCGGCCTTGAGGACGTCAGCACGAGCGGCGCTGAGAGAGAAGATAGAACCAGGGTTCTGCCCTGCCAAGAATGAGAAGATAGGACGATAGGACCAAGGCACATCCGGATGCATGTCGGCTAGGCGCGCCATGAGGCCCTGGGGCAAGTCGGTGAGCGCCACGAGCAACACACGCCATACGCCACACAGGGCGTCGACGTCGGCATTGGCACGGTGTGATACCGAGTCACAGCCAAACAGATCGGCCATAAAAGACAGCTTGTGCGAGGCCAGGCGCGGAAGCGCGATGCGCGACAGCGCCAGCGAATCGATCCAAATATCGCTCACGTTGACGCCGCCTTTGACCGACTCGATAAACGAGCGATCGAACGTGGCGTTATGTGCGATCACCGGGCAACCACCGACAAAATCGGCGAGAGCGGCGACGGCCTCAACGGCCGACGGGGCATCTGCCACATCGGCATTTGTAATGCTCGTGAGCTCGGTAATCTCGGCGGGAATTAGCTGCTTGGGATGCACGAAGGTATCGAAGCGGTCGACGATCTCGCGGCCCGAAAGACGGGCCGCCGAGATCTCGATCAGCTCGTTGTCCTGCACCGAAAGACCTGTGGTCTCGGTATCGAGGACAATCACATCTTCCTCGATAAGGCCGAAGGACTGCGTTTTGGCGCGTTCGGCAAGCGTGGCATAGGAGTCGATGACAAACTGCGGCGTTCCTGACGAAACCGCGTCCTCGATTAGCATGCAATGCCCGCTCGACGAAGGCCCATACGGATCAGGCTGTCACAGACCTGCGGGAACGTCATGTCGTCGGTGTGGCGGATCTCATCCGGATACAGCGACGTATCGGTCATGCCGGGAATGGTATTGGTCTCGAGGATAACGGGGCCGTCCTCACTCACAATAAAGTCGCTGCGCGAGATACCTAGGCAACCGAGGGCCTTGTGAGCAGCACAGGCAAGCTCCTGAGCGCGAGCGTAATTCTCGGGTGAAATCTGCGCCGGAATACGATGGATGTCCGTAGGGTCGACATACTTCACGTCCAGATCGTAGAACTCACAGTCCTCGGGCTTGCGAATCTCGACAATCGGCAGAGCGCGCACGTCATCTTCACCGTATACGCCGACGGTGATCTCGGTACCCTCGATGCACTTCTCGACCAGCACTTTGTCGCCGTACTTAAACGCCTTGGCGATTGCCGCGGGCAGCTCGGAGGGCTCATGGACCAGGGAAATGCCATAGCTGGAACCGTTGACGGCCGGCTTCACAAAGCAGCGCTCGCCACAAACCTCGACGATATGATCGATATCGACTTCATCGCCCACCTCGAGCGCAAGGCCGGGGGCAATGGGAATGCCCGCCTTGGCGTACAGGAGCTTAGAGACCTCCTTGTCGGCACCGCAGGCGCTGGCAAGCACGCCCGAGGCCGTGTAGGGGATACCCAGGGTCTCCATGGCGCCCTGCATAGCACCATCCTCGCCGCCGGCACCGTGCATGGCGATAAACGCAACGTCAAAGCCGCCGGTTGCCATGGTTACCATAAAGTCATCAGCGGCCGTATCGAGCAGCTCCACCGAGGTGTAGCCGGCTTCCTTCAGTGCCACTACAACGTTCTTTCCCGAATTGAGCGAGATCTCGCGCTCAGCGGAATGACCGCCCGCCAAGACCGCTACATGCATGTTCTCTAGGCTTTTACCCGGCATGGGCAGACTCCTCCTCTATAATTTCTGCAGCTGATACCATATTGTAGCGATACCCTCTACGTTTCCCCAAAATCGAAAGGCTTCCATGAATCCCAGGACTAAATCTCAGGACATTCGCGACTTGAGCCAAAACGATATTCGCGAGCTCGTGGTCGAACTTGGCCAGCCCGCCTTCCGCGCGAAGCAGCTTATCGAATGGGTCTTCGAGAAGAACGTTTGTTCGTTTGACGATATGACCAACCTTCCAAAGGCTTTCCGCGAGCAGCTTAAAGAGGCTTTTGCCTTTGACACGCCCACTGAACTCACCAAGCAGGTTTCCAAAGATGGCTCGCGTAAGTATCTGCTCGAGTACCACGACGGCGTTTCCGTCGAGACTGTCGGCATGCCCCGTCGTAACAAGCTTTCCGTCTGCGTTTCCACCCAGGCAGGCTGCGGCATGGGCTGTGCCTTTTGCGCTACCGGTCTCAACGGCCTCAAGCGCTCTCTGACCGCTCAAGAGATCGTCGACCAGGTACTTCATGTATCCAACGACTTTGGCGAGCGTGCCACGAGCGTCGTCTTCATGGGCCAGGGCGAGCCGTTTGCCAACTACGACGAGGTTCTCAAGGCTCTGCGAATCCTCAACGACCCCGATGGCATCGGTATCGGCGCTCGTCACCTCACCGTCTCTACCAGCGGCGTTATTCCCGGTATTCGCAAATTTGCCGATATCCCCGAGCAGTTCACGCTTGCCGTTTCCCTGCATTCCGCCATCCAGTCGACGCGCAACAAGCTCATGCCCGGTGTTAAGAAGTACACGCTGCTTCGCCTTCACGAGGCGCTTCAGCTCTACACCGAGAAGACTGGCCGCCGCCCTACCTATGAGTATGCCATGATCGAAGGCGTCAACGATACGAATCCCGAAATGCAGGCGCTCTGCGACTTCTGCGAGGGAACGCTGTGCCACGTTAACCTCATTCAGCTTAACGACATCGAGGGTAGCCCGCTCAAGCCGTCGCCGATTCATAAGGTTGAGGATCTTCAGCGTCGTCTTGAGTCCCGTGGCATCGAGACCACGATTCGTAACTCCCGTGGTAACGATATTGACGCCGCTTGCGGACAGCTGAAGCAGCGCTTCAAGGTTCAGAAAAACGCATAGGGGAGTCGCACCCCAAAACGTTTCATGTGAAACATCGAACGACCCCGGTTGCAGAATATGCAAGCGGGGTCGTTTCATTTATTGACCTAATTTTGAATCAGCTGCTAACTGTCCCATGTTTTACGGCCAAAATAAGGGGTCCTTGTCTCGTGAATCAGACAAGGACCCCTCAAAATATGCTGAGTAATTGTTAGGTACCTAATAGCCTACATTTTCCCATTGGTTGCTAACCCAACCTTGATTAATCTTGGGATTCTTCGTTACCTGAGCAGTACGCATGGCAACATCTTCCGTCATAACATCCATTTTCTTTTTGGAAGTATCGACGATATCTTGCGCGCCACGAAGCAAACGACCTCGAAGTTCATCGTCTGTCGCAATCTTATAACCTGCAAAGGCACCAGCCGCGACAGTCGTCGCCAATGCAATCGTTGTTAAAATCTTATTCCTCATCTTGGCCTCCTTGATCAAACTGAATCATTTCGCCAAGAATACGAGAGAGCTCTTCCTCGTCTTTAAACTCAATCTCAATCTTATTCTTTCCACGCGAGCTCTTCACACGCACGTTGGTATTAAATACCTGACGGAGCACACGGGCAGCCTTTTTAAAAGACTGAGGCGTTGCAGGCCTCGGCGTCTTAGGTGTCTCTCCGGCAGAAAACAACGGAGCAAGATTTTCTGTCGCTCTTACGGAAAGACCCTCTGCAACAACTTTCTCTGCAAGTCGAATTCGAGCATCCTCATAGGGAACTGCAAGAATCGCACGTGCATGACCTGCAGTAAGTTTGCCCTCAAAAATCATCTGCTGAACAACTTCAGGAAGATCGAGAAGGCGCAGCGAGTTTGTAATTGCAGAGCGTGACTTGCTTACTGCCTTCGACAATGCCTCCTGCGTCATACCGCTGGCATCGATGAGCTGTCGATAGCCCTTAGCCTCTTCGACAGGATTCAGGTCAGAACGCTGAAGATTTTCGATAAGAGCGAGAGCCAACATCTCTTCATCATTAACTTCTTTAATGATGACAGGCAGTTCCTCAAGACCAGCAAGCTTTGACGCCTGGTAACGACGCTCACCAGCGATGATCTCATAGCCGTTTCCATGCTTGCGAACCAAAAGCGGCTGCAAAACGCCATGTTCTTGGATTGACTCGCTCAACTCGCGAAGTTCAGTTTCGTTAAAGTGAATTCGCGGCTGATTAGGGTTGGGAACAATATCCTCAATAGGTAGTTTTGTTTCAGATGCAGCATTTGAAGCCGATGCAGCCGAACCACCGGTCTCATACTCGGCCTCTGAGACCAAAGCATTGAGTCCACGTCCCAATCCGCCACGTTTCTTTACACTAGGCACGCTTGATCACCTCTTTTGCAAGGTTCATATATGCTTTTGCACCCTTGTTTTGAGGTGCATAGGTAATTACCGGTTCTCCAAAAGACGGAGCTTCGGAGATTTTAACCGTACGGGGGATTAGCGTCTTAAACGCCTTATCACCAAAGTACGATTGAACCTCCTCAACAACCTGATTCGATAGTGAAGTACGCGAGTCATACATGGTCATAAGCACACCATAGGTGTCTAAGCCCTTGTTAAGACGTGATTTAACCATCTTCATAGACTCAAGCAGCTTCGTAACGCCCTCGAGTGCGTAATACTCGCACTGGATCGGAATCAAAACGCTATCCGCTGCGGTCAAGGCGTTGATAGTAAGCAGGCCGAGCGAAGGAGGACAGTCAATGAAAATAAAATCGAACTCGTCCTGAATCGGCTCAAGCAAATCTTTGAGGCGGGTTTCACGTGCAATTGCGCTTACGAGCTCAATTTCGGCGCCTGCAAGCTGAATTGTAGCTGGAATTACGAATACCTTTTTGCAATTTGTATCAAGAACAAGTGATTCTGCCGGCACATCATTCAACAATGCATCATAGATGCAGTGATCAAGGTCTTCTTTTTCAATTCCGAATCCACTGGTGCTGTTTCCCTGTGGATCAAAATCGACAATCAGTGTCTTACGACCCTGCTCACCCAGTGCTGCTGCAAGGTTTACAGCCGTCGTTGACTTACCGACGCCGCCTTTTTGATTGATGATTGCAATGATACGCGTGTCTTTTGCGCTCTTAGAACGCTTAACGTCGCGAAATCCCACGGTCCCTCCTGGTGTGTATTAAAGCTGTCAAACGGAGGATGTTTCACGTGAAACATTCCGAATCGATATCAACCGCCATGTTTCACGTGAAACACTGCAAGTTGTTAGTATCCATTATGTTTCACGTGAAACATCTAGGCAAGCGGATTCTTCTTTGCCATGCCATTTGCACGAGGCAATGAAACGGATGCTGGATGACTCTTCTTAAGAACAATGAACTCCCTGTGACCCAAGCCTTCAGGCAAATCAATTGCGTCATTCAGAAGCAAAGTGAAGCCACAAATCTTAGCTGCTGACATGCCGGAAGCAAGCTCATCATCCGAAGGATTACCCTTAGTTATAACAAATAGCCCTCCATCCTTGAGGTACGGAGCCGCATACTCAACAAGAATCGGTAGAGGAGCCAGTGCGCGGGCGGTTACGACAGAGAACTGCTTCTTGTGGCTTCGAGCATATTCTTCAAGACGATCATGAACCGCATGAGCATGTTTCAATCCAAGAGCAGGGACAAAAGAATTGACAGCATCAACCTTCTTGCCAACAGAGTCAATATAAGTAGCTTTACGATCCGTGGCTATGGTTAACGGAATACCAGGGAAGCCCGCACCTGTTCCCATATCAAGCAAAGCTCCCTCTGGAGCCTTATTGATATAGGGAAGCAAAACAAGTGAGTCGAGGATATGAAGTACTGCAGCATCTTCTACGTTAAGAATACGGGTGAGATTCGTTGTCTTATTTGTTTCAAGAACCAAATCCAAATGCTGAATACATTTCCTCAGCTCAACATCAGTTACGCTCAAGGAATACTCTTTGCAATAGGAAGTTAGACGACTCAGCATCTCGTCAGCCTGCTGATCAGTAAGCACTAACATCGAAAGCTCCTTTCTGACAAAAATCAGTGTATCGTGAACTTTTGACAAAAAAAGGGGACGTGGAAACCACGTCCCCTTAGCATAATCTAGAGTAGATTATCGAGCAACAATCACCACATGGCGATCAGGGTCAGAACCCTCAGAATGAGTATCGACGGCATCATTGCCACGAAGTGCAATGTGAACCAGTCGGCGCTCGTAGGCATTCATGGGCGGAAGCGAAACACTCTTATGAGTGCGGATGGCACGCTCGGCAGCAGACTGAGCCATGGAGGCAACCTTGTCCTGACGGCGGCTCTTGTATCCCTCGACGTCCACTACAACCGGATACCTAAAGCCAAGCTTGCGGCTCACCAGCAAAGAGAACATAACCTGAAGGGCATCAAGGGTGCGACCATGACGGCCAATGAGAACAGCAAGATCAGGAGCCGTTACATCCAAAATCAGCTCACCCTCGTCACCCTCATACTCATCGATAGGAGAGTTGGCGGCATCGAAGTGCGAAAGGATGGAACGCAGGATGGAAATCGCAACATCGGCAATGGTGTCGAGCTCCTCATCGGTCAGCTCTTCACCAGCCTTGTAGCGCTGTGCAATCTCGGGATAATCGCCCGCGACCTGCGGGGCAACCTCCTCAAGCATATCCTCGATGATCTCTTCAGACATAACGTACTCCAAAAGTTAGGTACCTAAATAAGATTGATATCCCACTACTTCTTCTTGTGCGGGCGCGGCTTCTTCTCGCGACGAGTGACCTCAACCTGCAGCGGAGCGTTCTTAAGACGCTCCTCCTCATCGGCCTTCGCCTTGTCGATGACCTTCTGCGTCACAAAAATCTGCTGGATAACCTGCCAAGCAGACGAGACGTCGTAGTACAGCAGAACACCAACGGGAAGGCTCCAGCCCATCCAAAGCATCATGACCGTCATGACAACGGCCATCATACGCATGCTCTGAGCCTGCTGGCCGGTCTGGTTGCGCGACATGTAGAGCTGCGGAATCAGGGTCAGGACGGCGAACAGGATCAGGCAAACCAGCGCTGGCAGTGCAACCATAAAGCCATCGGCAAAGGAAGCGCTCGGCGTGGTGGTCAGGTCGGGCAGGATGTTGAAGAACGAGAACGTGCCCTCGTTAAAGTACTGCGGCAGGTTACGCAGCAGCGTAAACAGGGCACACAGGATAGGCATCTGGATCAACAGCGGCAGACAACCAGCCATGGGGTTGAACTTGTTCTCGCTGTAGAACTTCTGCATCTCCTCGGCCTGACGCTGGGGATCGTCGGCATAGCGCTCCTGGATCTCGAGCATCTTGGGCTGCAGCACCTGCATGCGAGCAGTCGACTTGGTCGACTTGAGCATGAGCGGCGTCAGCAGCAGACGGATGATGACCACCAGGATGATGATGGACAGGCCCCAGTCGACCGCAAAGGTCTGGATGAGCTTGAGCAGCTCGAAAAGGATGTTAACGATCCAATCCCACATGTAAGTTTTCCTCCGATAGCGAGTGCCCGCTAGGGCACAGGGTCATAACCGCCGACGTGCAGGGGATTGCAGCGAGCGATGCGCCTCACGGCAAGCCAGCAGCCTCTCAAAACACCGTGCTTCTCAATCGCCTGGATGGCGTATTGCGAGCACGTTGGGTAATAAATGCAGGCGTCAGGCAATAAGGGCGAAATAACCTGTTGATATATGCGAATAGGAGCGATGGCAACACGTCGCAAAACGTGATTGCTCATCGCTCCTCCCCGGCAACGCCGGCGCGCTTCATAAGCGAACGCAACGCCTTGTCCATCTCCTGCGGCGAGGAAACCCTCGTCTTGGGAGTTGCAAACAAGATGATGTCATAACCCGCAACGGGAAATCCGCAGCTGCGGGCGGCCTCGCGCATCACACGCTTAGATCGGTTGCGCACGACGGCACAACCGAGTCGCTTAGCACCAACGAAGGCGACCCTTCCGGAGTCGCCTTCGCCAACCGATTCACATATGGTCATTCGAATCAGAGGGTGATTGAAACGACGCCCCTGACTGAACACATGCTCGAAATCTTGCCGAGACTTAATAGTCTTCATGCGAGATGTGTGTATCGCTGCTAGACAGTGAGACGCTTGCGGCCCTTGGCGCGACGACGGGCGAGCACGGCACGACCACCCTTAGTGGCCATACGGGCACGGAAGCCATGGGTCTTGGCACGCTTACGCTTATTAGGCTGATACGTACGCTTCATCTTAAGTTCCTCCTGCTGCATTTCGAGTGTCCGCGGGGACGCGGACGCAGATATAGACACGTGAGCTTGAAGATTGTAGGGAAATCAATGTTCAAATGTCAAGAAATCAAAGGTAAAAGGTTGCGCAGTTCACACGGTTCCCCCATAAGCACAACCGAAATTTGCGCCTCATGGCAACTTTTCACGATATTTCATCGAGTTTTCAACAGGTCATGTTGGCAATGTTGAGAACTTTTCGTCTGTTTTCCAAAGTTTTCGACAGGTTTTGAAAAGTTGTCGAAAGATGAGAAACATTGCACAGTGAGCTACTATTTGTTCGAAACCTTTTGGAAGATTGCGAGCGGCATGTCTGACGACTTTTACACCATGGTCGATTCCGGAGACCCGGCACCCGACAACGAGCACATCACCGGCGTGCGCGAAGAGCGTGCGGAAGGCGAGCAGACGACCGCGCAGGCGCCAAAAGCCATGTACGCCGCACGCATCGCCGTCTATGACGACATGCTGTCGACACCGCGTGTGATCGTCATTGATCCGCAAGATGTCCGCACGTATTTGGAAGAGACGACCAACACCGTCTACCAGTGCATGAAAGAACAAGGTGGCCATATCTCGCTCATGGTCATCCGCGAGATTGTCGAAAACTTTATCCACGCACACTTTGCCGAGCCCATCATCTCGATTCTGGACGGCGGAGACACCATCCGCTTTGCTGATCAAGGACCCGGCATCGACGACAAGGAGCGCGCTTTCGACTTTGGCGTTACCAGCGCAAACAGCAAGATGAAGCGCTATATCCGTGGAACCGGAGCAGGGTTTCCCATGGTGCAGGAGTATTTGGAAAACGCCGGCGGTGCCGTATCCATCGAGGACAACATGGGCAACGGCACCGTGGTTACGGTAAGCCTGAACCCTAAACGCGTGCAGGAAATCGAGCGTGCCGGCGGACGCGGTGCTGCCGTGCGGCCCGAGACGGAGCAGCCCACATATCCCCTGCCGGGAGCTTTTGCGCAGCAGCCCATGGCAACGCAGCAGATGCAGCCCCCCGTGGGACAGATGCAGCAGCCCGGAATGCTTCCTACACAAGGACCCCAAGCGGCATCGATGTCGATGCCGCCAAACATGCCAGAGGCCATGCCGCTGGCGGATCAGGATGCAGCAGCAATGCAGCAGGCGGCGGGGGCACCGGGTGGCCAGCAAATGGGCTATCAGCCGTACCAACAGGGATATCCATATCAGCAGATGCCGCCACTGGGGTATGGCCAGCAGTTCCCGCAGCAGCACCAACAGGGATATCAGCAGCCGTACCAGCAGATGCCGCAGCAGCAGTACAACCCTTGGGCCCAGCAGATGCCTCCGCAGCCTTACCAACAGTGGCCTCAAAGTTTTCAACAGCAAATGCCGCCGATGCAGAGTTCTCAACAACCAGCAGCTCAAATGATGTATCCTAATGCAGCAAATCAGTATGCACAGCCACAACCGGACGTGTTCGTAAGCGATCGCGGCAACGCCGCGCTGGGCTATCTGGCGCAAAATCAAGCGTGCGGTGCAACCGATCTGGCGAGGGCGTTTGGAAACTCGGCCCCCACTTGGTCACGCACGCTCAATGACTTGGCGCAGGCCGGCTTGGTCATCAAGCATGGCCAGAAATACCATCTGACCGAACTCGGCGCCGCTCGCGTGCGAGCTCAGAGCTAAAGAACGGGAGAGACAGTGGACGAGGAAGCAAGCATCATCCTGGGGGATGCCATCGCCTTTTGCCAGCGCGACGGCCAAGATGCACGCCTCATCAACATGCTGGGGCAATCGCGCGCCATAAGCCTGACCGAAGATACGCTCACGATCGAGGCCCCCTCGCGTTTTGCCATCGCGCAGCTCAAAAAGCATCAGCCGACTATTGAGGCCTATCTGGAAGAAATCGCCTTTGCACCGATCGCGCTCGACATCGTGGCACCGCAAGGCGCCGCGACGGAATCCGCTGCCGCGACGGCGCCGACCACGGCTCCCGCTGCTTCCCCGGCGGTGCCGGCCTCCGCAGGCAACGTGCCGACAATCGAGCACCAGCACAGCGATGTTTCCCGTGAAACCATGGCACCGTTGCCGGCCGCGGCGGCGACGTCAACGAACGCACCCGTCACGCACATGCCCATCGCTCACGACGCAGCGGCGGGCGCGGATTCGGGCATTGCAATCAAGAACACGCTGTCGGCCGATGATTTTCGTCGCATGATGAACCAGATGAAGGGCGGAGCGCCGACTAAATCCACGCAAGCTGCGACCCCCGCTTCACCCATGCCAGCACCGACCGTGCCGGCCGAGCAGAATACGGATGGAGCCCCGCTCGGCGCAAACTCAAAATTTACCTTTGAGAACTTTGTCTACGGCCCCGAGAACAGCCATGCCTATCGCTCGGCACTCAAGTTTGCCGCCCTCGCGGACGAGCGCGGCACGTGCACATCACTGTTCATCTACGGCAAATCGGGCCTGGGCAAGACGCACCTGCTACTTGCCATCAAAAACGAGCTCGCCGAGAAGTCGCCCGAGATCAAGGTCAAGTATGCCAACTCCCAGGCATATCTGGACGACCTGATGACCGAGTTCGACCGCCAAAAGAAGAGCACCGCTCCCATCATGCAGGCGTACCACGGCGTGGACGTGCTCATCATCGATGATATCCAAAACATCATCGGCAAGCGCGCGAGCGTGGACTACTTTTTCCAGCTCATGGACGAGTTCATCCGCAACAACAAGAAGGTCGTCATCGCGGCAGACCGTGCCCCCAAGGACCTGAGCATGGACGAGCGTCTGACCAGCCGCTTCAACGCCGGCATGCTCTGCCTGGTCGCAGAGCCCAGCTACGAGATGAAATACAAGATCTTGCAGCGCTATTACGAGAACACCATCGTCGCCGCTCCCGAGGCAGGCGACGACTCGCTGCTGGCGGCCTATGGAGGCGACGGCGGACACCTGACCGACGAGCACTTTAAACACATGGCCGAGGTCTCGGGCACCAACATCCGCGAACTCGAGAGCTTTTGCGAGCGCTGCGCCGGCGAGGCGGGCGACCGCGAGCGCGAGGGCGGGGAGCTCACCTTTGACGATATCGACGCCATCGCCAGCCAGTACTTCGACACATCGGCCAAAAAGATCAACGTGCAAACGGTTCAGTCCGTCATTGAAGAGCAGTACGGCGTGACGCACGAGGAGCTCATCGGCCCGCGTCGCAACGCCAATATCGCCAAAGCGCGCCATATCGCTATCTACCTGGCCATCGAGATGTGCGAGATGACGACCACGGCGGTGGGCGCCGAATTTGGCAACCGCAACCACTCGACCGTCAGCACGAGCTACAAAAAGGTCCAGAAGATGATCCAGGAAGACCGCACCGTCACCGAAGACCTCAAGTCCTTGCGCGATAAAATTACACTGCGCTCGTAGGGAAATAGAGACACCTGTTGAAAACTTGTCGAAACCACGGGCATAAGGTGTCTAAAACCCAACCCGCGGTGATGAAAAGTTTTGCGCAGGTTTTGAACGTGGAAAACCACCCCCGTTGCACACAGGTTACTGTCGATTCTCTTTCTGGGTCTGACCTGCGTCTTTGGGAGTAATCAACAGTTTCGTCAGTGCTATTACTATTATTAAGATATTTATATCTATAGAAAGGTATTAAAAGATGAAGTTCACCGTCAGCCAGAGCTCGCTTACACAAGCCATCGGCGTCGTTATGAAGGGTGTCGCTTCGGCATCCACCCTTCCCATCCTGTCGGGCGTGCTCGTTAAGGCCCAAGACGGCATCTTGGAATTCCAGACCTCTAACTACACCATCTCGATTCGTCACCGCATCGCGGCGCATGTCGAAGAAGAGGGCGAGATGGTTATTCCCTGCAAGATGCTCTCCAACATCACCAAGACCCTCCCCGATGCTCCGGTCACCTTTGAGCTGTCCGAGCGCCAGGTGCTGATTGGTTGCGAGAAGAGCTCTTTCCGCCTGAACACGCTCGATGCCAATGACTTCCCCGAGTTTCCGGCCTATGCCATCGAGAGTGCCGTGGAGCTGCCGACCGATATCTTGTCCGAAATGGTCGGCCGCGTGTGGCGCGTCACCTCGACCGACAAGGCCCGCCCCATTCTAGGCGGCGTGCACATGAAGGTCGAGAACAACACCGTGCGCCTGGTGGCGACCGATTCTTTCCGCTTGGCCGTGTGCGATACGCAGGTCGAGACCTCGACCCTCGAGGGTTCCTTTGAGCTCAACGTTCCGGCCGACGCCTTTAACGACGCGCTGAACATCATGGCCAGCCAGGCGACCATCATGATCGGAGCTACCGACACCCAGGTTGTCTTTGAGGCCGGCAACACCACCTACGTGTCGCGTCGCATCGAGGGCGTGTACCCCAACTACAAGCAGCTCATCCCCGATTCGTGCGTGACGAGCGTCAAGATCGACGTCGCCGCCTTTAACGCCGCCCTCAAGCGCGTGGCCGTTATCGCGAGCGCCAACCCCGCCGTCAAGTTCGAGATCGATGTCGAGAACGGGCAGATGGGCCTGTCCTCCATTTCCAATGACCAGGACCTTGCGCAGGAGACGATCGATGTCGAGGCCGAGGGCGAGTCGGGTACCATCGCCTTCAACTACCACTACATCTTCGGCTGCCTCAATGCCCTGTCCAAGGAGAAGGAGATCACGCTGGAGCTCAAGAGCTACTCGCAGGCGGGCATCTTCAAGTCCTACGACAAGATCAACTACCTGTACCTGGTCATGCCGGTCCGCATCTAGCACTGCGCCATGACCATGTTCGCCCGCGATCTTTCCGTCGCGCACTACCGCAGCTTCGATAGCTATCGCCTTGCTCTGGACGAGGGCGTGACGATACTTGCGGGACCCAACGCGGCGGGAAAGACCAATCTCATAGAGGCGCTGCAGCTGCTGACGAGCGGCGCCTCGTTTAGGCATCCGACCGCAGCCGAGCTCGTCCATGACGGCGTGGGCTCGTGCAAGGTCGAGCTGAGGCTCGAGGGCGACGGCCGCGTGCTTGATATGGGATTGAGCGCGGAGGACGGTAAGCGCTCGTTTAGCCGCAACAGCAAGAGATGCTCTGCCGCCGGTGTGCGCGGGGTTCTGCCGAGCGTGCTGTTTTGCCCCGACCATCTGGACATGGTTAAGCGAGGCGCCAGTGTGCGCCGCGCCGCCCTCGATGACTTTGGCATGCAACTGAGCGCACGCTATGCCGATCTTGCGAGCACCTATGGGCGCTGCGTGACCCAGCGTAACGCCTTGCTCAAGGAGACCTGGTGCTGCCGCGAGATGCTCGGCGCGTGGAACGATTCGATTGCCCGCGCGGGCTCGGCCCTGCTCGTGCACCGGTTGGCTCTGCTCGACCGGCTGGCGGGCCATATGCACACTGCCTACGGGCAAGTGGCATCCGGTGAGGCTGCCAACGTGACCTATACGTCCACGCTGGGGGATTTGCCCCAGGTCGATGATCGCGAAGAGCTGAAGGGCTGGGCGTACGAGCGCATGCTGGCTGCCCTTGATGAGCACGCCGACGAGGAAATTCGCCGCGGCGTGACGTTGGTGGGACCGCATCGCGATGAGATTGAGTTTACCGTGGCGGGTCGTTCCGCCCGCTCGTTTGCCAGCCAAGGTCAGCAGCGAACGTTGGTTCTGGCCTGGAAGGTGGCGGAGGTGGCCGTGGCTCGCGATGTCCTGGGCACCGCCCCATTGCTGCTTTTGGACGACGTGATGAGCGAACTCGACGGCGAACGCCGCGGTGCTTTCCTGCGGCTGATCGGCGATGATATCCAGACGGTCATAACCACGACCAACCTGGGGTACTTTACCGATGATCTGCTTGATCGAGCCAAGGTGGTGAGCATGGGTGAGATGTGCTAATTACGAGCGCGAGAGCGAAACGGTCACCTTTAGTGGGTTTTTGAACGCAGAGCGCCAGCGCATCCTGGCGGCCGCGACACCTGAGCGCCGCGCGCAGATGGAGACTGCAGAGGAATCTCGTGCGGTCTATCGCGCGTGGAATGCGGTGTGCTCGGGCACGCGCGAGGGGCGGCATGTGACGGGTTTGCGCTACCTGCCCGAGTCCAATGAGCTGCTGGTATATCTCGACTCGCCCTCGTGGACGCAGGAAATGACGCTGTTGCGCGAGATCATCCGCGCGCGTATGGAGCGCGCCGGTGCGCATGTGGACGGCCTGGTGTTCAAAACCACCGCGCCCGGTCACACGCCACCCGCCGCCAAGGAGCGCCTGCGCCCGGCGACGACCGAGCGCCCGCCGGCCCCGCACGCCGACCTAAGTGAGGCCGAGCGCACCGAGATCGAGCGCCAAGTGGCACCCATCGAGGACCAAAAACTGCGCGAGGCCCTCGAGAACGCCATGAGAGCCAGTGCCGAGTGGGCCAAGGGCGTGCAAAGCAAAAAAGAGCCTTAAATCGCATCTGGTGGCCTTGTAGAGCCAAATACCCTCGTTCCCGAGGGTATTTTTTTACGATAAACTAGTAAGGCTGTACACATTTTCTTGACTGAAGGAGGACGTGTGGCAAACGAAAACGATTACGATGGCGGCGAGATTAAGATTCTCGAAGGTCTCGAGGCTGTTCGTAAGCGCCCGGGCATGTATATCGGCTCGACGAGCGCCAGCGGTCTGCATCACCTGGTGTGGGAGATCGTTGACAACTCCGTCGACGAGGCCATGGCCGGTTTCTGCACCGAGATCCAGGTGACGGTCCACGCCGACAACTCCATCACGGTCGTCGACAACGGGCGTGGCATCCCCGTCGACGAGCACCCTGTTAAAAAGATCCCGACGCTCGAGGTCGTCATGACGATCTTGCACGCCGGCGGTAAGTTCGATAACTCGGCCTATAAGGTTTCGGGCGGCCTGCACGGCGTGGGCATCTCCGTCGTCAACGCACTGTCCAAGCGCGTGGTCGTTCAGGTTCGTCGCGAAGGCAACACCTACGAGATGGAGTTCTCGCGCGGCAAGACCGTCAAGAAGATGGAGGTCGTGGGCACCTCGGATTCGACGGGCACCACCGTCACCTTCTGGCCCGACGACGAGATCTTCGAGACCTGCATTTACGATTTCGATACACTGCACAACCGTCTGCAGGAGACGGCGTTCCTCAATAAGAACCTCAAGATCGTGCTGACCGACGAGCGCGAGGCGACTCCCCACGTGGAGGAGTTTTGCTACGAGGGCGGCATCATCGACTTCGTCAAGTTCCTCAACGAGGGCAAGGACGTCCCCGAGGCCTTTAAGGAGCCCATCTACATCGAGGGCAAATCGGACCCGGACGCACCTGTGGCCAAGATGGGCGAGGTCGAGGTTTCCCTGCAGTGGAATAGCGGTTACGGCGAGAACGTCATGTCGTTTGCCAACGACATCTACACCCCCGAGGGCGGCATGCACCTTGAGGGCTTCCGCACCGCGCTCACCCGCGTGATCAACGATTACGCGCGCAAGCAGAACCTGCTCAAGGAAAAAGACACCAACCTGACCGGCGACGATGTGCGCGAGGGCCTTTCGGCCGTTATCTCGGTCAAGCTGCCCGATCCGCAGTTTGAGGGCCAGACCAAGGCCAAGCTCGGCAGCTCCTACATGCGTGCGCTCACGCTCAAGATCGTGACCGATGGACTGACCGATTACTTGGAGGAGCATCCCAAGCCCGCCCGCGAGATCGTCAAGAAGGCGCAACAGGCCTGCAAGGCGCGCAACGCCGCCCGCAAGGCGCGCGAGGCGACCCGCCGCAAGAGCCTGCTCGAGACGGCGTCCCTGCCTGGTAAGCTCGCCGACTGCTCGGTGCGCGATGCCGAGCTGACCGAGCTCTTCATCGTAGAGGGCGACTCGGCAGGCGGTTCGGCCAAGGACGGCCGTCGCCGAGACATCCAGGCGATTCTGCCCCTGCGCGGCAAGATTTTGAACGTCGAACGCGTTGGTGACCATCGCGCGTTCTCGAGTGACACCATCCAGTCGCTGATTACCGCGATCGGTTGCGGCGTCACGACGAGTGCCGGCGACGGCGGCGACTTCGATATCACCAAGGCGCGCTACCACAAGATCATCATCATGACCGATGCAGACGTCGACGGTGCGCATATCCGCATCCTGCTGCTGACGTTCTTCTACAAGTACATGCGTCCGCTGATCGATGCCGGTTACGTTTATGTTGCCTGCCCGCCCATCTTTGGCATTAAGGTGCGCAACAAGATCCACTACGTGTATCCCAACGGCCGCCAGCCCGAAGACGAGATCCTGCGCGACACCATCCAGAGTCTGGGCCTGAACCCCGACGATAACGACGAGGACGGCAAGGCCAAGGACGGCAAGATCACCAAAAAGCGCAAGGGCTATACCGTCCAGCGCTACAAGGGCCTGGGCGAGATGGACCCCAAGCAGCTTGCCTCGACGACGATGGACCCCAAGACCCGCATCCTGCAGCGTGTGTCGATCGAGGACGCCGTGGTGGCGGATCGCGCCGTGCGCGAGCTGATGGGTTCCGAGGTCGGCTATCGCCGCGAGTACATTGAAAAACATGCGCATGACGCGCGTTTCCTTGATGCTTAAGAGGAGGTAACGTGGCAGACGATATCAACAATAACGGGGGTATGGACGAGGCCGGCGATGCCGGTATGCCCGATGATCTGAAGCGCCTGCTTGCCCGTGCTGAGCAGGGCGAGGACGGCGACCCGGACGCCTATAACCCCGATGCCGATGATGATGAGGAAGAAGACGACGCCGAGCTCGAGGAGAGCTTTGGCGAAGTCGACCGTGGCGCCTCGGCCGGTGAGGATATCAACGGCGGTCAGCTCCAGATTTCGGAGTTTGGCCGCGAGATGAAGCAGTCGTTCATCGAGTATTCGATGTCGGTTATCACGGCGCGCGCCCTGCCGGACGTGCGCGACGGCTTAAAGCCGGTGCACCGTCGCATCCTGTATGCGATGAACGAGAGCGGCATCTACCCCAACCGACCGCACAAGAAGTCGGCCTGGACGGTCGGCGAAGTTATCGGTAAGTACCACCCGCACGGCGACTTCGCGGTCTATGAGGCCATGGTCCGCCTGGCACAGTGGTTCTCCATGCGCACGCCGCTCATCGACGGTCACGGCAACTTCGGCAACATCGACGGCGACGGCGCGGCGGCCATGCGTTACACCGAGAGCCGCCTGGCAAAGCCCGCCATGGAACTGCTGCGTGACTTGCAGAAGGATACCGTCGACTGGCAGCCCAACTACGACGAATCGCTCGCCGAGCCCGTGGCACTGCCTGCGCGCTTCCCCAACCTGCTGGTCAACGGCAGCCAGGGCATCGCCGTCGGCATGGCCACCAACATCGCCCCGCATAACCTCACCGAGGCGATCGAGGCCACCTGCTACCTGATCGACAACCCCGACGCCACCGTCGACGAGCTCATGCAGATCATGCCCGGTCCGGACTTCCCCACCGGCGCCATCATCATGGGCAGCGCTGGCATTAAGCAGAGCTACGAGACCGGTCGCGGCTCCATTACCGTGCGTGCCAAGGCACATGTGGAGTCCACCAAGACCGGCCGCAGCCGCCTGGTCTTTACCGAGATTCCCTACATGGTCAACAAGGGCACACTGCAGGAGAAGATCGCCCAGCTCGTCAACGATAAGCGCATCGAGGGCATCTCTGATATGCGCGATGAGTCAAACCAGAAGGGCATCCGTCTGGTCATCGAGCTCAAGAAGGGCGTCATTCCGCAGGTCGTGCTCAACAATCTGTATAAGTACACCTCGCTGCAGACGACCTTTGGCGCCAACAACCTGGCACTCGTCAACGGCGTTCCCAAATGCCTGAGCCTGCGCGAGATGCTGCAGCACTACATTGACCACCAGGTCGACGTAGTCACCCGCCGCACCCGCTTCGACCTTAAGAAGGCCCAGGCCCGCGCGCATATCCTTGAGGGCTACTTGATGGCCCTTGACCATATCGACGAGGTCATTAGCATCATCCGCTCCTCGCAGACCGACTCCGAGGCCAGCAGTCGCTTGATCGAGCGCTTTGGCTTTACGCCCGAGCAGACCACGGCCATCCTCGAGATGAAGTTGCGCCGCCTGACCGGCCTGGAGCGCGACAAGATTCAGGAAGAGTTGGACGGCCTGCGCCGCGCCATCGCCTACTACGAGGACCTGCTGGCGCATGAGGAGAAAATCCTGGGCGTCATCAAGGAAGAGATGCGCGAGATCTCCAAGAAGTTTGGCGACAAGCGCCGCACCGAGATCAGCCAGGTTGAGAAGGACCTGGATGTCGAGGACCTCATCGCCGACGAGGACATGGTCGTGACCATCACCCACACCGGCTACGTTAAGCGTATCCCGGTGGCTGCCTACCGTGCCCAGAAGCGCGGCGGCAAGGGCGTGTCGGGCGTCAACCTCAAAGAGGATGACGTTATCGACGAGATGTTTATTGCGTCCACGCACGAGTACGTGCTGTTCTTCTCGAGCAAGGGCAAGGTCTATCGCCTGAAGGTGCACGAGCTGCCGGTGGGTACGCGTCAGGCCCGCGGCACCGCGATCGTCAACCTGCTGCCCTTCGAGGAGGGCGAGAAGATCGCGAGCGTCATCAGCTGCCGCGAGTTCCCTGCCGACGAGTACCTGATGTTTGCCACCAAGAGCGGCATGGTCAAGAAGACCGTGATGAGCGCTTACGATCGTAGCCGCCGTGATGGCCTGATCGCTATCAATCTGCGTGACGACGACGCACTGCTGAACGTGCGCCGCGTGCGCGAGGGCGACAAGATTATCCTGGCCACCACCGCGGGCAAGGCGATCATGTTCTCCGAGGAGCAGGTGCGCGCCACCGGCCGCGATACCAGCGGCGTTCGCGGTATCGGTATGAAGGACGGCGTGAGCGTTCTGGGCATGGAAGTCACTAACGGCAACGGCGATCTGTTCGTCATCACCGAGCGCGGTTACGGCAAACGCACACCGGTCGCGGATTACCCGGAGCAGAATCGCGGCGGCCAGGGCGTCTACACCATCCAAATGACCGAGCGTAAGGGTAACCTCGCGGCCATGAAGACGGTGGGCCCGCAGCACGAGCTGTTCATCGTGACGGAGGGCGCGACGGTCATTCGCGTCAAAACCGACGAGATCAGCCAAACCGGTCGCGCCACCCAGGGCGTCAAGATGATGACCGTCGACGACAACGACCGCATCTGCGCCGTAGCCCGCATGACGGCCGCCAAAGAGAAGCCCGAAGGCGAGGGCGCCGAGGCCGCAGCCGTCACCGAAGAAACCCCTGTCGATCTAGGCGACGGCAACGACATGCCAGAAGATCTCCTAGACGAGTAAGAGGCCCTAGCTGGTAAAAATTATCAGACCCCATATATCGGCGGTCGGCGCACTGCGCGCCGACCGCTTTTTTGACAAGCTTGGGACCCCATGGTCGCTGGGCTGGCGAGATGGTTTTGGTTTGTCGCGAGTTCCGCACGCAAAGAAGGCCACTTAATGTGGCCTTCGTCTTGC
>CAJMAZ010000015.1:0-42193 GCA_905211535.1 uncultured Collinsella sp.
CGTTGGGGCCAGGCCCGATTTTGCCTCTTGACAATGTCCTGCTCATATTAAAAGGAACGTCCCTATCTGCCGGCTAGAGGGCACCGAAGAGAATGGCGTAGGTAGTGGATTCGCCGAGCTTGAGCTCGTCGCCGGGATTGAGCTGGGCGGAACGGCCGGGCTCGACCTGAATGCAGACGCGCGTGGCCCCGTTTACCACCACGGTTCCGTTGGTGGACGACAAGTCCTCGACATGCCAGATATTTTGAGCATCGCACCAGATATGGGCATGGCGGGCCGAGACATCGTCGCCGACGTCGGTAATATCGCCCTCACCAGTGGCCAGCGCGCCAATCTCAACACCCTGCTCACTCGGCTGAATCCAGCGCGGGGCGCTCACGACAAAACTGTTTTGTACGCGCAGCAAGCCCAAGGGGTGCGCCGGGGCGGGTTCGCGTTCGCCCGCGGTCATCGACATGCCAAGCGAACGCGGCGTGGATGTTCCTCCGCCACAGGTCGCGTGCGCGTAGTCGATGGCATAGTTCACCGAGGACCGCACATCCGCCGAACAACCGACAGCGACAAACAGCACCAGCACGGCCTCGGCGCGCTCGGCGGGCATGAGTTCCGCCGCCTGGGACAGGCGATCGAGCGCGTTGCGATAGAGATTCGTGTCCTGGTGGCACTCTTCGAGCGCGCGTACCATCGGTTCACCTGCAGGACCGCACACCATATTGATCACAGCCGTGGAGTCCATGGGATTTCGCTGGCGCAGGGCCAGTTGCGACATAATACGCGCAGCCGAGGTACCGTATTCGGCAAAGTAGCGCTGCTGAAGCGTGCCGACCGGCGCGCGAACGATAAAGCGGGAAACCCAAGAGCGATCGGCGGCTCGACTCTGCGGGCTGCGGCCGTCGGCGAGCGGACGGGACGAAAGCACCAAGCCGCACAGCTCGATATGGCTCAGATGCGCCGCGCGCTTAAAGATGTCAAACATGGCCCCGCATGGGGTGAGCTCAACTTGAGATGCCATGACCTAGGCCTCCTTGGTCGTAGAAATAGAATCGGACGATACTTCAACAGGTCCGCCAAAAGTACGGGCAGCTGCGGCTCCACCGGCAAGCGGAGTCGCCATCTGGGCTTTTGTGCGTCGCGGTGCCGAAACGGGAAGTTCAAAGGCAAAGCCCATCGCAAGCAAAAACCACGTAAGCGTATAGGTTGCAACCAGAGCGGCAACAAGGCCGCCCATCACGGCGCGTTGGGAAAATACGCTACATGCAGCCACAACCAGCACCGGAACCTCGCAGGCAGAAAGCGCAAGCACACCCTGCAGGAAGCCCGAGCGCCGATCGCGCGCAAGTGCCCCCGCGGCAACGCCGGCTATGTCTGGCAGCGCCAACGCCAGTGCGGCAATAATACCCGGTAGCGACCCAGACCACACGAGCGATCCCAAAGTCGCCGTCACGCGAGCGCCCGACGCCAGCAGCGCGGCCGAAACCACGACCACAGCCCAAACCACGCCACAGACGACCGTCGCGCCGACCATCAGCGCGCGACGAACCGCGCGGCCAGACGCATCCATGGGGCACGGCGTGAGCGGCTCGCCGCGGAGCGAACGACCGACATTTTGCGCATAGTGGTCACAAAACGCCGAGAGCGCCGCCTCGACCGCCGCCGGCTCGGGACGATCTTTTTGATGGCTGGACAGACAGGCCATCACCACGTCGAACAGCTGGGCATCGACAAACGCCAGCGCATCACGTAGCTCTTCGGAATCCGGCTCAAGCCCTAGCTGCTGGGCCTGCTCGGCCGCGGCGAGCGCCACATCGGGCTCACGACGAAGCAGCTGAGTCAAATCACAACCGGGCGCATGGGCACCAATGGGATAGTCGGGCCGCGTGTCCATCTTGAGACGGTAGGGGCTCGCGATGTCGCGCGTCTTTTTGCGCGAACCCGAGGTGCCCGAAGTGCTCGGCGCGGCTTCGTATGGCGCGACGCCGGCAATGAGCTCGTAAACCGTGCTTGCCGCGGCATAGACGTCAATCGCCGGCGACATACGCAAAGCGCGCAGATCGGGAATATCGTCGGTGAGCATCTCGGGTGGGGCATAGGCAACCGTCGCGCGACGCAGCGTGGCATAGCGCTCCGTAAACGACGCCTTGCCGCCGGTACCGGCCACGGCCGATGCAGGCTCGAGCGCCAGCGACGAGCCAAAGTCGATCAGGCACAGGTCAAAGGTGCCCTCGGCAAGCTGCCGGTCAAGCGGTAGACGCGCCGTACGCACCATAATATTAGCGGGCGAGATATCGCGATGGACAAAGCCCTCACCCACCAGGCTCATACGGCAGAGCAGATCAAACAGGTCGCGACCCAGACGCGCCGCCACAAGCGGCGACAGGCGTCCGGCATCGTCCACGGCGAGTCGCGAACGCAAGCGGGCGAGCGTCTCGCCCTCGACCCATTCCATGACAATTGCAGGCACACCGTCGACCTCGCCCCAGCCATAGAGGCGGGGAAAGCCCTTAAGACCCGAAAGGGCGCGATGGCATTCGTATTCCTCCCGAAACGCCGCCTTGAACTTGGCGACCAGCGCCTCGTGAGCTGCATCGTCGTCAAACTCATCGCGCGTCGGCAAGATGAGCTGCTTGAGTGCCACGGCCTCGCCTTGGGCGTTGACGGCACGCGTCACGCGGCCGATACCGCCACGGCGCATGGTGGCTTCGTCGGCAAACAGCATCGTAAAACGACGCAGATAGGCAGGCAGTTCGTCCTGACCGAGCGCAATGGCCGGCTCAAACCCGTCGACACGCGCCAGGCGCAGGTCGACCATGGAATCGCGACCGAGCGATTGTGGTGTGGTGGATGCAAGATCGGTCATCATAGGGCAAGCGCCGCCACGTTATTGTTGAAGTTACCGAGTGCGACGTCATCATCGCCGTAATGGCCGACCCATTGACATAGGTTGGTGTAACAGCCCCACAGATTGGCATACTGCTGATACCACTTTGACCGGGGCGAGAATGTCTGACGACCGAACTCGGCTCGAATGACAAACATCTCCCCGACCAGGCTGTCGCACGGCCTGGGATCTCCCGTAGAGTTATAGGTCGAGACCACGTCATTGGCACGAGAAACGTAGCCGTCGAGCATGTTGTACTTGGTCACAAGCCAACTGTGAATGCTCTCTTCCTCAGCAGCGGAAAGGCCACCGGAGTTTGCATCGTTGTCAGTGTTGCCGCCCGTCGAGCCGCCATTTCCAGACCCTCCGGTAGAGGAGCCCGACCCAGAGCCGCCGCTCGAACTCGACGAATTCGAGCCGGAGCCAGAAGTATCCGAGCTACCGGGCTTTCCGGACTGCTGGGCGTCCTGCTCCTTCTGCTGCTCGACCTTATTCACCGTTGCCGCCACGCTATTGTTGGACAACCGATCGATGATCTTGGTGTTGGTGAGCACGATGGTTTTGCCATTGGCAAGCGTGACTTCGTTGTCCGGGGCCTCGGCGCCGTCCGCATCGTCGGTGCCAAACACAATATGCGCGACCACACTTGCCCAAGCATATCCAGTCGTGGTACCCAGATCACTTTTGACCTCATGCCCCACGCACGGTTCGCGTGCGGCATGCGCCTGCATCATGGACGGCACGGTCATGCCATAGGCAGAAACGCCAGCTATGACCAGCACCAGCGAGCAAGACAGCAGTGCGTACGCCCGCGGCGCCAAGCCCAGTCGGCGCCGCATGCGCACCGCGGCGCCGCGCTTTGTCTGAGTGCCACCGGGCCGCATGCGTTCTCCTCCAACAAAAACACGCCGCTTGGGAGCGGCGCATTCATTCAAATCCATATTTGAGTGTATCAGCGAACCCAAAAGGTTGCGCAACGAATGGGCAAATTAAGGATGCGAGCGGAAGCATCCATGCGATAAGCGGATACGAAGCATCTTTGTTGCACAACAAACTCACAGTCGCACGGGGAAATTATGACTACCCCGTGCGTCGCGAGGAAAACATACGGCAGGAGCAGGCTCGCCACCTAAATCGCGCGACGGGCCTCGATGGCGCGCCCAAGCGTGAGCTCGTCGGCATACTCCAGGTCGCCTCCCACGGGCAGGCCGCTCGCCAGACGCGACACCTCGACGCCCAGTGGCTTGATGGTGCGAGCTAGGTAGCTCGCCGTGGTCTCGCCCTCGATATTGGGGTTGGTGGCGATAATGACCTCGTGGATATCCTCATGGCCCAGGCGCGCCAGCAGTTCGCGGATATGCAGCTGCTCGGGACCGATCTTGTCCATGGGGCTAATCACGCCGCCCAACACATGGTAGAGGCCATGGTAGCTGCCCGTGCGCTCGATTGCCTGGACGTCGCGCGGCTCGCCCACCACGCAAATGCGAGTGGTATCGCGCATCGGGTCCTGGCAGATGGAGCACTCGTCGGCCGTGGCGTAGTTAAAGCAACGGCTGCAAAAGTGGACCTCCTGCTTGACCTCCAGGATGGCCTCGGCCAGGCGGCGGGCCTCCTCGGCATCGGCCTCGAGCAGGTAGTAGGCGATGCGCTGGGCCGACTTGGGACCAATGCCCGGCAGACGACCCAGTTCATCGAGCAATTTTTGCAGACTGTGATTCGCACTCATATATATGCGTGTCTTAGAACGGCATGCCCGGGATGTTGAGGCCGCCGGTGATGGCGCCCATCTGCTTGTTGGCGAGCTCGTTGACGCCGCGGACGGCCTCGTTGACGGCAGCCATGATCATATCCTGCAGCATATCGACGTCCTCGGGATCGAGGGCATCGGGATCGATGGTGAGGTTGACGAGCTCCATCTCGCCGTTAACGGTCACCTTGACCATACCGCCGCCGGCAGAGGCATCGACGGTCTGGGACTTGAGGTTCTCCTGCGCGGCGGCAAGCTGCTCCTGCATCTTGCGGGCCTGCTTCATCATCTGCTGCATGTTCATACCGGCCATGATGGCTCCTTTACGTGCGGCCGCGCAACGAGCTGCAAGGGCAGCCGAGGCGCGGCGGGACTTTCAAACTCAAAAATCGTACCACGGCGCGGGGCAAGCGAGCGGGGCGGTCGTGCTACCTCAGTCGATATACATGTCCTGGAGTGCAAGCCGCGCCCAAAGATTATGCAAAGTTGAATAATTCGCATCTACATAATATCGAAAGCTAAATCTTGTAGAGCCGGAACCCGGCATTTGCTGCATCCAGCTAGATAGCAAAATGCTAAACCGCCGCTCGAGGTGGCGCTCATGACGGCATGGTAAAATTTGATTGTCATAGATAGCAATTTGGAGGTGCCCCATGAATGCCCCCGACATGCTCCAAAACATCCGCTCAAAACACCCCGTTGCATATGTGGTTCTCTATCTCTTTGTCGGCTGGACATTGCTGGTTGTTATCACCCATGCCATAGCCTTTGGAGCAGAACTGCTGATAGCCAGCTCGGACCAGCCCGTCGTCAAATGGGAAGCGACCGATGAGTGCACCGACGGAACCCGAACCATTTACTACAACAGCCCGTCCCTCTACCAAGAGTTCAAGGTCAAGATAAAGGGCTCCAAGATTGTCGATGCCGAACTGGGTTCTTTATTTACAATCGGAGCAACCGTCAACGCCGAGCAAGTCGAGTACACGGACAGCCATGCGACATATCGCATCGACCTCAGCATCCTAGGCCGACCGTCACGTGCCTGTCTGCTCGAATGCGATATACGCGGCACCACACTACACATGTCCGAAATACAGATGCGCCCGGACAAAGAGACCTCTTCTTGAGCAGCATACCCGCCCGCACGGTTACTCCACCGGTTTGAAGATGGTGGCCTGGCCAAAGACGTTGCGGATGAGGGCTTTTGCCTCGTCCTCGGTCTGCGGGATGCTTGGGGCTGCGCCCTGGTGGCCGAAGGGACTGCCGGCGCCGGGGTTGGACTCCCAAGGGGCAGCGGGGGCGTCGTCGCTTGCGAGAGCGGACGTCGCGACTGCGGGAGCCGCGGCTGAAGCGGCAGGGCTGGGCGCGGGCGTCGCACCCGGCACGTCGAACGGGGGCAGATCGTCCCCGCCGGCATCGGCAGCAAAACCGCCGACCATGGCGTCGTCGTAGGGCACCTGCTCGGATTCCCATGGCGCAGCCTGCGCAGACGGCTGAGTCTTGGGAGCGGACGCCCGCTCGGGTGCGCGGGGCGCGGGCTCGGTCGGGAGCTCGCCCGTGGCAGGAGCGCCGGCAGGGTTGTCGGAGCGCAGCCAGGGGGCCTTAGCCAGGTCGGATGACTTGGGCGCAGGCGCGGCGGCGGGCTTGGGCGCGGGGACCGAAGCGGCCGGTTTGGGCGCAGCGGGTTCAGGCGCCGACGGGGTCGGTGCCGCCGCCGGTGCCGCTTTTGGCTGCGTCGCGCTGGTGCTCGAGGATGCAGTGGCCGCCGAGGACACGGGTTGCGGGTCCGCAGATGCCGCAGCCCGTGCAGATGGAGAATGCTCCTCATGTTGAGGAGCCGGCGTGCCACCCCCATTCAGGACATAGTCGACGGTGCGACGACCGAAGACCGCACTGACTGTCGGCAAAAACACCGCCTGTGTATCAGCACGCCCGAGCATCTTGATAGCAAATGCCGTAGGGAACGAAACCGTGAGCTTAGAACCATCGTCTGCCGTAGCGCGAGCGTTCAACAGGAGAGCCGCATAAGAAGGTTGTTGGGCCTTGACGCGCTCGACGACCTCGGCCCATTTGCGCTGGAGCTCGCCGGCATCCTCAACCGCGGGGGTCTCGGCGGCGCCGGCGGCAGCAACCTGGGCGGCGTTGTTGGGCTTTGACACCGGCACGGTCGATGCAGCAGGCGCGGGAGCCGGGGAGGCGGGCTGGGACATCGGAGCCGGTGTAGGCTGAGATGTCAGCGCGGCAGGCTTGGGGGTCGGCGCGGGCGCAGGCTGGGTCGCCGGAGCGGCAGTGCCTCGGTCCCAGGGCATGCCGCCCTGGCGCGCAGACGCAGCGGCGGGCACGGCAGATGCCACAGGAGCGGCAGCTCGGGCACCCGAGATCAGTGTCGGCTGTTGCGTCGTCGCAGGCGCAGCCGCGGCAGCCGCAGGCGCGGCACCAGCAGCGGCCACGCTCGCCGGCACGGCGCCGTTGGCAACCATGACCTCCAAGCGTGCCACGCGCTCGGCCAGGGCCTCAATGGTCAGATCGGCCTCGGGACGTGCCAGGCGCGTGCAGGCGATCTCGAGCACCAGGCGCACGTCGCTCGCGCCCCTCATCTCCAGCGCGGCATCGTCAAGCACCGTCAGCACGCGAGCCAAACGGTCGGCAGGATGCTCGCCAAAGGCAGCGGCCTCGGCAGCAAGCGCCTCGGCCTGCTCGGCCCCGCCCTCAAACAGCTCGGCACGGGCACCGGCAACGCAGGCCACGTACACGTCGCGCACATGCGCCACCAGGTCGCGCGTCAGCTCAAGCAGGTCATTGCCCTCCTCGACCTGTGCGCGAATGAGCCCATAGAGCTCAGCAATATCACGCTCGGCGATGGCGCGGGCAAACTCGCCCAGAATCTGGTCGGAAACCTCGCCCAAAAGCGAGCGGGCATCGTCCGCATGCACGGCGCCGTTGCCAAAAACGCTCAGCTGCTCCAGCGTGGAGAGTGCGTCGCGCATGCCGCCCTTGGCATGGCGCGCCACGATGGCGAGCGCCTCGTCGTCGTAATCGAAGCCCTCCTGCTCGCACACGTAGGACAGGCGATGCTCGATATCCTCGTTGCCGATGCGGTGGAAATCGAAGCGCTGGCAGCGCGAGAGGATGGTCTCCAGAATCTTTTGCGGATCGGTGGTGCACAGCACAAAGATCACGTGTGCCGGCGGCTCCTCGAGCGTCTTGAGCAGCGCGTTGAACGCCGCCGTCGTGAGCATGTGAACCTCGTCGATGATATAGATCTTGTACTTGCCGCGCACCGGGGCAAAGTTGACGGAGTTGATGATCTCCTCGCGCACGTTGTCCACGCCCGTGCGGCTTGCGGCATCGAGCTCGTAGACATCGGGGTGGTTGCCCTCGGCGATGAGCTCGCACTCCTCACAGGTGCCGTCGGGCATGCAGCCGCTTGCGCCCTCGGCGCGCGCCGCCTCGGCGTTGCGGCACAGCAGCGCCTTGGCAAGGATGCGCGCCATGGTGGTCTTGCCCGTGCCGCGCGGTCCGCAGAACAGGTACGCGTGGGACAAGCGTCCCTCGGTGATGGCGTGCTCGAGCGTCGAGACGATATGCTGCTGGCCCACCACGGAGTCGAAGGTGAGCGGGCGATACTTTCGGTACAACGATTCCATGGGTGCTCCCCCGGGTATACTGAGTCTTGTTGCCGCGGCGGCCATGCGGTCGCACGGCATACTGCATTCATAATAACCCGTACGGCGAGCCCGCCGCGATAGGAGTCCAAAGAGCATGGCAGACGCAGAGAGCAACCTCGTTCCCTCCGAAGCAGCCGACCAGGTCGAGGTCGCGCTCGAGAAGCAGGCCGCAGCCGACGACAGCATCCTGTACCTCAACGAGTACCAGTACGAAAACGACCTGGTCACCGACTTCGCCCGCCTGGTCGCCTCGCCCAGGCGTCGCGGCTCGCTGTATGTCGCCGCGGCAATTGCCGCGCTGCTCGGCATTGGCATGCTGGTGGCCGGCGGCAACTGGATCAAGTTTGGCGTCGTCCTGATCGTATTCGGCGCCTTTTTGGCCTGGTGGAGCAAAAACCTGCACCACACCCTCGCCCGTGACTTCATCGACGCCGTCGAGGCCGACGAGTCCATGGGTGGCCGCTATCGACGCGTCGCCGCCAACGAGGACGGTCTGATGGTTTGGGGCAAGAGCGGCAAGTCGCAGTTCTTCCCGTTTGAGAAGCTCGACCACGTACTCGACGGCGAGCGCATCTTTGTGGCCATGTTCGCCGACCAGGGCGTGACGATTCCCAAGGACACCTTCGTCCGTGGCGATGCCGAGCAGTTTGGCCCCTTCCTTAAGGCGCGCATCAACAAAAAACTCCGCATCGAGACCAAGAAGAAGAAAATGAAGGCCGAGAAGGCCGCAGCAGAAGCCAAGCAGGGCGACAAGGCCCAGGGCAACAAGGGCAAACAGCACAAGCAGAAGAAGAGCAAGAAGAAGCGCTAAGGCCAAGCCAGACAGGCAGCCTCGCATCCCGCCATCCTCGCCATCCGCCTGAGCGTGCTACACTAGCAGCATCTATGCCACCGCGAACGGCTCGGCCCCGCGCCCGCCGCTCGCAAACGAACTTTAAACGCACGAGGGTTGGCCATGCCGCTTTTCTCGCAACATACCGCCCGGTTCTCGCCGGACGTTCCCTTGGAGGGCACTAGCTCTCGCGAGCTGCTCAAGCGGTACCAGCCGCTCGAGACGCTTGCGACCGGCGGTTTTGGCTCCATCGAGATTTGCCGCGACACGCATCTGCGCCGTCGCGTGGCCATTAAGCGCATCCCCCTTATCAACGGCGCCGGCATGCCCGCCAGCGACATCATGGACGTGCTGCGCGAGGCGCATACCGCCGCCATGCTTCAACATCCCAATATCGTGCAGGTTATCGACTTTACGCACGACACCGCCTATGCCTATCTGGTCATGGAGTATGTCGACGGTATGTCGTTGGCCGAGTTTTTGCATCGCGTGGACGGCCACTCGCTCACCTTTGACGAGGCCGCGGCCATTGCCGACGCGCTGGGTCAGGCACTCACCTTTGCCCATGCAAACGGCGTGCTTCATCTGGACATAAAGCCCGCCAATGTGCTTATCGACCATTCGGGCAATGTAAAGCTCACCGACTTTGGCATGGCACGTCTGTCGTCTGCCGGCGGCTTTGGCGGATCGCGCGGCGGCACCATCGGCTACATGCCGCCCGAGCAGCTCGACATCGAGACCGGCACGGTCGACGAGCGCGCCGATGTCTTTGCCCTTGCCTGCGTGATCTACGAGGGCCTGTGCGGCAGCGCCCCCTTTATGGCGTCCACGCCCGCCGACTCGCTCGACCGCATCATCGGCGGCGCCACCTATCCCAGCGAACTGATCCCACACTTTCCCCCGGGGGCCGAGGCGGCGCTCATGAGCGCCCTCTCCCCCATGCCGCAAGACCGCCCCAATAGCATCGAGGCATTCTGCGACCGACTCCTTGCCGGCTTGGGGAGCATGCGCGAAGGCCGTCGCAGCTTGGAGCAGATGGTAGGCGAGCTTTCGAATGACGAGTGCGCGGCAGATGATATCGAGCCATCGAGCTACGAGGATGACACCGTCGAGGTCGACCCCGCACTTGGCTGGGCGGGCACGCGCTGGGGCCGCGCACGCAATTACACCATGCGCGGCATCTCGGCGCTCTCGTGCGGAGCCTTCAGCTTTTTTCTTATGCAGACAGCCGGCGTCGCGGCGCTTCCCGGGCTGGTCGTGGCGGCCGTCGCCATTGGCGCGGCGGCAGGCTTGGCCCCGCAGATTGGCTCGGCCATCTCGGCCGTGGGCTTTTTGGTGCTCATGGCCAACGCCACCATGCAGGCGCAGGGCATCCTGTCGATGCTGCCGGTCGCGGTCATTTTTGCCGCTGCCATGTCCGGTTGGTGGATTGCTTGGGGACGCACCGAGGCGGCTGCGAGCGCGACGCTCGCCTGCGCGCTTGCGCTGGGTTGCCTAACCGGCGACGCCCTCCTTGCCGCCGGAGCCGCCGCGAGCATCGCGGCGTTTTGGCTCGGCCCGGCAAGCGCAGCGGCAGCCACGGGCATGGGCGCACTCTTTGCCCGCCTTGCTGCAGCGGCTCTCTCTGCGGGAGGCGTACTGGGGCTTAGCAATGTCGTCGCAGCGCTGGGAGACGCGCTCCTTCTCGCTGCAATCGTGCTGGTTGCAGCGATAGCCGCGGCAACATCGCTGCTGCTCAATGCTCATGCCAAGCGCGCCGAGCAGGGATCGAACCTTGCCGCCATCGTCGCAATTGCCGTCGCCGGCATCGGCTCGGCCGTATCGTTTTGTCTTGCACACCATATGGAAATTGCCAGCCTTGCGGGCCCGGTCGTCGCCAAGGCGGCGGTTACGGGAATCCTATCCTCTATAATCGTCGGGATATGCCTTTATTTGCTCGGATACCAAAGAACCTATACGGAGAGTGATCTTTCGTGAACTTCCTGAACATCTTCGAGGACCACGTGGCCGGCATCTTCGGTGCCACCCGTGCCCCGTTCTCCTTTAAGAAGCTTGCCAAGCAGGCCGCTCGCGACATGGAGGATCAGACTCTGGTGATCAACGGCGTCAACACCGCGCCGGCGCTCTATACCATCCTGATTGCCGCCGACGACGATCCCATGCTCGCCCCGTTCTATCCCGAGCTTTCGCGCGAGGTCCGCGAGTTTGTGAAAGCGCAGGCCGAAAAGCGCCGCTACGTCTTTGTCGGCGAGCCCCTCGTTCGCTTTATGATCGACCCGCAGCTGCGCGGCGGCAAGTTCTCGGTCTTTGCCGAGAACGTCGATGCCCCTACGCTCGGTCGCCTGTACGAGGAAGAGCGCGCCTACCAAAACGGCCTGGGCCAGAACAACTCAGCCGCGAGCCGTGCCGCCAGCGCCCCGCGCGCCGGCCAGCAGCAGTTTGCCGCCCCGCAGCAACACCCCGCTGCTATGCCGCAGCAGCAGCCGGCACCTCGTGCTGCCACTCCCGACCCGCTTGCCGTGGCCGACCCCTTTGCGCCCAATATGCCCGACCCTGCCGCCGCACCCATTCCCGTGCCCCAAACCGTCTCGCGCGACGCGCTTGCCGGCATGGGCGGAGCCGCCGCGACCGGCGCCGCCGCTGGCCTTGGCGCCGCAGCCAGCATCGCCTCCAACATGGCAAGCTCTCGCGCCCCGCAGCGTCCGCTCGCCCAGCTCGTCGACGTCGTGAGCGGCGAGAGCCACGCCATCACCTCCGCACAGGTGACCATCGGTCGCGAGCGCTCGGTTTCCGACATCGCCCTGCGCGACCCCAACGTGTCGCGCCGTCATGCCCAGCTCACCTTTACCGGCTCGGACTGGTCGATCGAGGACCTCAACTCCACCAACGGCACGCTCGTCAACAACCGTCGCATCACGCGCTGCCCGCTGCGCAACGGCGACCTGCTGACGTTTGGCCTGAGCACGTTCGAATTTAGGGGATAGTCGCTTATGAACATCGATATCGTCCTGTTTGCAGGCCGCATCGTCCTGGTCGTCCTGCTCTATATCTTCCTGTTTGCCGTCATGAAGACCGGCGTGGGGCTCGTCCGCGGTCAACGCCGCGACTCGGCCATCTGGACGATCGATGTGGACAAGGGCCCGCGCGGCATCCGCGGCATCCACGTGGATATGCTCGGCCCCGTCATCGTCGGCCGTTCGCCGTCGTCGGACATCTGCATTAACGAACCGTTTGTCTCGGCCTCGCATGCGCGTTTTTCGCTGCAGGGCCCGGCACTTATTATCGAGGACCTCAACTCGCTTAACGGCACGCTCGTCAACGGCCGCCAGCTGGTGGAGCCCGCAACGCTGCGCGAGGGCGACGAAGTCCAGATTGGCGACGTGGTCATGAAGGTGAACCGTCGATGATCGACGAGGAGAACAAGTCCGCAACCATGCCAGAGACGTCGGCCGCCCCCGCGGCCGCGCCGGCTCATGCCGCCCCGACGGGCCCTGCGCCTGTGGAGCCCGAGGACACCGTGTTCTCCCTGCCTCTTTCGCATGTAACGCAAGAATATCCGACGCTCGTCGATGACGAGGACGCCGACACCGAGCAGCTCGACGCCTCCATCGGCGCGCACGCTGCCGAGCAGCCCGCGGAACCGGAAGCAACGCCCGAACCGGCTCACTTTGCCGAGCCCGTCGCCGAGGCGATTAACGAGAGCGCTGCCATGTTTGCAGCCCCCGAGCCTGCCGCGCCGGTATTCCCCGTCGCCCCGGCAAGCGAGGCGGCACCCGCATCCGCAACCCCTGCCGAAGTCGAGCAGCCCGTTGCCGCGCCCGCCGCAGCTCCCGTGCCCTCCGCTCAACCCCAGAGCACGCCCGCGCCGTCGCACTTTGCGACGCCCGAGCCGACGGCTGTCGAGCCGCAGCAGGACGGCGACCCCGCCGACCGCGTAACCGAAGAGCCTGCCGCGCCTAACGTCGACGACCCGAGCAACGATGCCGACACAGTCTCCCCCGGCGACACCGCCGAGATCGATGTCGCGGCCGTGGAGGCAAAGCTCAAAGATCCCGGCTCGACCATGAGTTTTGAGCCGCTGACCGACGAGCGCATCGAGACTGACTCGACCTACGACGCCGGCACGACCACGCAGCTCATGTGGGGCGCCCGCTCCGATGTTGGCTGTGTGCGCCCGCATAACGAAGACTCCTATCTGGTGCAATCGCCGCTCTTTTGCGTATGCGACGGCATGGGCGGCCACGCCGCCGGTGAGGTAGCCTCCTCCATCGCCGTCGAGACCATTGCCAAGACAGCGCCGCAGGCAGCCGACGCCGCACGACTGGCGGCCGCCGTCGAAGCTGCAAACGCCGCGGTCATCGAGGCTGCGCTCAACGGGCTTGGCAAGCCCGGCATGGGCTGCACGGCAACCTGCGCCTATATCGAAAACGACATGCTCGCTATCGCCCACGTGGGCGACTCGCGCGCCTATCTGCTCCACGAGGGCACGCTCATCCGCGTGACCCGCGACCACTCCTATGTGGAGGAGCTCGTGGACGCCGGCGAGATTACGGCAGACGAGGCTCGCGTCCACCCCAACCGCTCGGTCATCACCCGCGCGCTGGGCTCGGATCCCGCAATGTATGCCGACCACTTTACCCTGCATATCGAGGAAGGCGACCGCCTGATCCTGTGCTCGGACGGTCTTTCGAGCATGATTCCCGATAGCGATATCGAAAACATCGCCACGCAGTCCTCGACCGCGCAGATTTGCGTCGACAACCTTGTTGACGCGGCACTGGTCGCCGGCGGGCATGACAACGTCACCGTGCTTGTCGTTGACCTGGTCGACGATGGCGTCATGCGCGAGGCAAAGCGCGTCCGCCGCCGCAACATCACCATTGCCACCGTACTGGGCATCGCTTTTGTGCTGGCGGCAGCCATCTGGGCCTACGCAGGCATCACCGGCTCGTACTACCTGGGCACCTACAAGGACACCGTCGCGGTCTACCGGGGCATTCCCGGCAAGCCGCTCGGCCTTAAGCTGCACTGGCTCGACAGCACGACCACCATCAAACTGTCCGACCTGCCCGAAGACACACAAAATCGCCTTAAGGCAGGTATTCAGCAGACGAGCATCGACGACGCACAGGACACCATCTCCAAGTACCGCCATCAGATCGACGAGGAGCAGACCCGTCAGGTGATCGACGCGCAAACGATCCGCAATAACACCGACCAGGGTTCGACCTCCGAATCGGATTCCGAGAATACCGCCGAACAGTCCGCCGAGGCCGAAGCCTCCGATAAGAATTAGAAAGGGAGTGCCGCTTATGAGTCGCCGTAATACCGAACTGCTCTTACTCATCGCCTCGGCGTTCCCCGTCATCCTGCTGTATGCGATGTACGTGCTCACCGCAGGCGCCGCCATCTCGTTTGAGACACTTGCCGTTCCGATCGGTCTCTTTGCCGCCTTCGCCGCGGCGCATATCGCCGTGCGCATTCTGGCACCCGGCGCAGACCCGGCCATCCTGCCCATCGTCTTTGTTCTTTCGGGCATTGGCATCACGTTTGTGACGCGCTTGGCGCCCACGCTCGCCATCTCGCAGCTCGTCATCCTGTTTATCTCGGTGGCGTTGATGGTAGGTACGCTTGCGCTGGTCAAAAACCTCGACGTAGTCATGCGCTACAAGTACACCTTTGGCATCATCGGCATCATCTTGCTGATGCTGCCCATCTTTATCGGCACCACGATCTCGGGCTCTAAACTGTGGATTCGCATCGCCGGCTTTACCATTCAGCCCGGCGAGTTCGCCAAGGTCTTTATCGTGCTGTTCCTAGCCGGCTACCTGGCCGAGAACCGCGAACTGCTCTCTATCTCCAACCGCAAGATCTTGGGTCTTAAGATTCCGCGCCTGCGCCTGCTGCTGCCGCTGTTCGCAGTCTGGGGCGTATGCCTGCTCGTCGTTGTCTTCGAACGTGACCTGGGCTCGGCCTTGCTGTTCTACACCATCTTCTTGCTGATGCTCTACGTTGCCACGGGTCGCTTCTCGTATGTCATCATCGGCCTTGCGCTCTTGGCCGTGGGGGCCGTGGGCGCCTACAAGTTCCTGTCGCACGTCCAGGTGCGTTTCCAGATCTGGGCCGATCCCTTTAAGGATGCACAGGGGCAGGGCTACCAGATTGTCCAGTCCCTCTTCTCGCTGGCCGACGGCGGCCTTGTTGGCGTCGGCATTGGCAACGGCATGGCCAATAACATCCCCGTCGTCGAGTCCGACTTTATCTTCTCGGCTATCGGCGAGGAGATGGGCCTTTTGGGCGGCGGCGCCGTTCTTATCCTGTTTATGCTCTTTGCCGTACGTGGCCTGACCACGGCAGCCCGTGCCAAGTCCGACCTTGCCGCCTTTAGCGCTACCGGTCTGACAGCCGCTATCAGCTTCCAGGCCTTCTTGATCGTCGGCGGCGTTACTCGCCTGATCCCGCTGACCGGCGTCACCCTGCCCTTTATGAGCCAGGGTGGCTCCTCGCTGCTGGCAAGCTTTATCATCGTCGCGCTGCTGCTGCGCGCCGGTGACGAGGCAACCGGTCGCGAGGCCGAGCTCACCGGCACCGGCACCATGGCCGCCATCACCGACGACCAGGTCGCCTCGGCGGTCTCCCCGGCTGGCACGCGCTTCGCCACTTCGTCTTCGCACAACCGCGGCAGCCACTCCGCCGGCTCGCGCATGCGCCGTCGCCTGCTCGACACGCCCGAATCCGGTGTGCTCGGCCGCGTGGCGCTCGCCAATCGACTGACCCGCGCCGTGCTCGCCTTTACGGCACTATTCGCCATCCTTATCGGCAACCTCACCTATGTCCAGGTCATCAAGGCCAAGGACTATCAGGACATGCCGACCAACAACCACACCATCGCCCGCTCCAAGTACATCCAGCGCGGCTCCATCATCACGTCCGACGGCGTGACGCTGGCCGAGTCGCTGCAACAGGAAGACGGCACCTACGCCCGCTCCTACCCCAACGGAAACATGGCCGCTCACGTGGTGGGCTATGTAAGCCAGCAGTACGGCACCGCTGGTGTCGAGAGCGTCATGAACGAAACGCTCACCGGCTCCAAGGATTACTCCAGCTGGGACAACGCCCTCGCGTCGCTCGCGGGCCAAAACCAACCGGGCAACACCGCCAAGCTCACCATCGACTCGCGCATCCAGACGGCTGCCGAGCAGGCACTCAAGGGCTTTAAGGGTGCCGTGGTGGTTATGGATCCGCGCACCGGCGCGGTCCTCGCATGCGCAAGCTCGCCCACCTATGACAACACCAACATCGATGCCCTGATGCAGTCGGGCGGTGGCGAGGACGGCTCCATGTACGACCGCGCCATGGACGCTCTCTATACCCCGGGCTCGACCTTTAAGGTCGTCACACTCTCCGCGGCGCTCGAAACCGGCACCGCCAGCCTTACCAGCACGTACCAGGCGCCCGGCTCCATGGATATCGGCAACGCGCCGGTCACCAATGACGCCAACGAGAGCTACGGTACCATCAGCCTGCAACAGGCCTTTGCCGTGTCGTCCAACGTCGTCTTTGGCCAGGTGGCCAACGAGATCGGCGCCAGCTCGCTCGTCCAGTTTGCCAACGCCTTTGGTTACGGCCAAAAGCTCGGTCAGGACCTGACCACCGCGGCCTCCATCATGGCCGACCCCTCGCTCATGACCGAGTGGGAGACCGCCTGGGCAGGCGCCGGCCAGCCTGTCGGCATGGACCACACGCCAGGTCCGCAGACCACCGTCATGCAAAACTGCGTGATAGCGGCGGCCATCGCCAACAGCGGCGTGGTCATGGACCCGTTCTTCGTGGCCCAGGCGCTCGCCCCCGACGGAACCGTGGTCAAGACCACGCAATCCCGCTCGCTCGGCCAGGCCGTCAGCGCCACCACGGCCGATCAGGTCAAGCAGGCCATGCTCGCGGTTGTCCAGTCCGGCACCGGCACCGATGCCCAGATTCCGGGCGTCAAGGTCGCCGGCAAGACTGGATCGGCCGAGACCGGCGGCACCAACGTCAACTCGATGTTCGTCGGCTTCGCACCTTACGATTCGCCCACGGTCGCCATCTCGGTGGCCTTGGAGGATTACGACAAACACGACGTCGAGGCAGCCAAGATCGCCGGCATCGTCCTGACCGCGGCACTTGCCGCCCAAGGAGCGTGATGCCTGTGATCGAAGCGGATACTTGGGGCGCGCCGCGGCCGATGAGCTAGCGGCAAGGCGCCACGCGGTCCCAGCGGCCATAGATTTGGTACTACACACATCGTTGAGCGAATAAGTTAGTTAGGAGCAGGAATGGAACAGAGGGTCCTCGGGGGAAGATACCTCCTCAAGGATAAGGTGGGAACGGGCGGCATGGCGACCGTCTTCCGTGCGCAAGATCAGGTCCTCGACCGCACGGTTGCCGTCAAGATCATGCTGCCGCAGTATGCCGGCGACGCCACCTTCGCCGCCCGCTTTAAGCAGGAGGCCCAGGCAGCAGCAGGTCTCTCCTCCCCCTATATCGTGGGCGTCTACGATTGGGGCAAGGATGGCGATACCTACTACATCGTCATGGAGTACCTGCGCGGTACCGACCTTAAGAGCGGCATCAAGAGCCACGGCGCCCTCGATCCAAAGAAGGTCGCGCAGATCGGCTCGCAGATCAGCTCCGCGCTTTCGGTCGCCCACAAGCACGAGATCATCCACCGCGACATTAAGCCGCAAAACATCATGGTGCTGCCCGACGGCAACATCAAGGTCATGGACTTTGGCATCGCGCGCGCAAAGAACAGCCACCTCACGCAGGACAACAATGTACTGGGCACCGCCCACTACGTAAGCCCCGAGCAAACGCGCGGCCAGGACCTCGGTCCCACTTCGGATATCTACTCCCTGGGCGTCGTGATGTACGAGTGCGCCACCGGTCGCGTCCCCTTTGACGGCGACGACGCCATCTCGGTTGCGCTCAAGCAAGTAAACGAACTGCCGGTTCCGCCGAGCCAAGTCAACTCCGGCGTCGATGCCGATCTGGAGCGCATCATCCTCAAGTGCATGGAAAAGGACCCGTCGAACCGCTTCCAGACGGCAGACGAGCTGCGCCAGGTGCTCAACAACTACCTGTCCGGTCGCGCCGTCAACGTCTCCGAGCCCACGCGCATCATCGGTGCCGCGGGCGACCTGGGCGCCACCAAGACCCGTGAGCTGTCTGACTCCACGCGCGCTATGGTTCGCCCCGTATCGGGCGTAAGCGGACAGACCAACCCCCGCAGCGCCGTCTCGGGTTCCACCGGTTCCTACGAGGTCGATCAGCCCAAGTCCAACAAGAACAAGATTATCGCAGCCGTAGTCGCCGCAATCGCCGTGGTTGGCGTTGTGGTGGCCTTCGCCACCGGGCTCTTTGGGGGCGAGCAGGTTACGGTGCCCGATGTGCTTAACAAGGACCAGCAGACCGCTATCGAGCTGATCAAGGAGGCCGGCCTTGAGGTCGGAACTGTCGACCAGAGCTATAATGACGATGTCGACGAGGGCAAGGTTGCCGAGCAGACCCCCAACGGCAACACTAAGAAGCCCAAGGGCTCCAAGGTTAACCTGGTGATCTCCAAGGGCCCCAAGCCCTCCGAGAAAGTTGAGGTTCCGCAGCTCGTCGGCCTAACCAAGGACCAGGCCGAGGCCGCGCTGGCAAGCGTGGGCCTGAAGGGCAACGCAACCGAGGAGGCCAACGAGGCCGACGAAGGCCAGGTCTTTGAGCAGGGCACTGATGCCGGCAAGGAAGTCGAGAAGGGCACGACCATCTCGTATAAGGTCTCCAGCGGTCCTGACACCACCTCCGTCCCCGATCTGACCGACATGACCGAGGCACAGGCACGCAACGCTCTCGACATGGCCGGTTTTGGCGTCAACGTGAGCTACCAGGAGAACGATTCCGTCACCGAGGGCACCGTCATTAGCTGGAACCCCAGCGGCAAGCAGAAGCCTGGCGCCACGATCACCGTCGTCATCGCCAAGAAGTCAGGCAAGGCCAGCGTTCCGGGCAACCTGTACGGCAAGAGCATCTCCGCCGCCGTCACCGCGCTCAACAACGCCGGATTCTACAACATCGCATTCTGCGATCAGAACGGCAACCCCGTGAGTGGCAACGAAAACGCCACCGTGACAGGCGTCTCCCCCACTGGCAAGCAGTCCACCGACAGCACGATTACGCTGACGGTTTCGGTTTCTGGCTCTGGTACTGATTCAGGCGACGATTCCGGTACAAGCAACTAGCCGGCTGCTTATTATCTGCGCAGCGAACGCCGCAAACATATTCGCTCAGAAGCGCCCGCTTGCTCCCCCGGCAAGCGGGCGCTTTGCTTTTGATGCGACCCGCTAGCATGGAACGGCGCAGCTCTAACACCAAAAGAGCCCGGCACCGTGGTGGTACCGGGCTCGGCAAATCTCTGGTGCCCCCGGGCGGATTCGAAAACTCCCCCCGCGGGGAAATTGGTGACGTGGGTGTCGACGGCCCGAATCCGGCCTTTAGACCAAAAGAGCCCGGCACCATAGCGGTACCGAGCTCGATATTCCTCTGGTGCCCCCGGGCGGATTCGAACCGTCGACACCCGCTTTAGGAGAGCGGTGCTCTATCCCCTGAGCTACGGAGGCATGTTGTACTAGTGTAGCAGATTTACTGCATCGCTATACGTCGCATGACTAGACTTCGAAGTTGCGGTGGAATAGTTCCTGTCTGAAGCATCTAAAGCCGTATTTAGGAACTATTTCACCGCAACTTATGAGGAGTTAGTTGCCTTTGTGGAAGAGGTTTTTGATAACGGAGGGGATGCTCTTGGCGCCCTTGGCCGTCACATCGATAAAGTCGGGCGAACGCACGAGCTTATCCTCGTCGACGTACTTGCGGACAGTACGAAGCGTCTCTTTGTCGTCGCGCGTCGAAAACGTAAAGTGACCGTTGTCCTTGGTGAAGATGGCAAAACGCGTGATCTTCTTGGTGCCGCGCAAAACCTCGGCGGCAATATAGTCGACCTCGTCCCACGGGATTTGAATATAATCCTCGGGATTGCGCTCGTTATAGTACTCAAACGCCTTATTGCCCACCATCACGTTACCGTGGCTGGTAAGCCCCATCAGGCAGGTTGCCGGCGTTGCCAGATCGACCGTGCTGTTCTGAGATTGCGCCATACGCGCCTCGCCCTCCAATAAAAACAATCGGACCGCATCCAGTGTACCCACCGGGTGCGGTCCGTTTCAATGGCTCAAAAGCCCTTACCTAGCAACTCTCGGTCTTAAGCCGAAGCGTGCTTACATGAAGCCGCAGAAGCGACCGATGATGCCGACGGCGAAGAGAGCCAGGATGATGACGATCGGGCTGACCTTCTTCTTGAGGAGCTTGCAGACCAGCAGGGTCAGGCACACGGCGGCAAGGCCGGGGATGAGCTGATCGAGGTTGGCCTGAAGCGTGGTGACCTTCATCTGATCAAGGGCGGTAGCGCCGACGGAGTTGTACATCGTCAGCGCTTCCTTGATACCCTCGGAACCGGAGGGCAGGCTAGCCCAGTCGATAAAGGCGCCAGCAGACTGCTTGACCGTGGAGACGATCGGGGTGAAGGAAATGGACACCCAGCGCTCGACCAGGGCGCCGATGATGAACATACCCAGGATGGAAGCGCCCTCGGTGACCTTGCCCATCAGACCACCGGAGAGGTCCTTGGCGATGGAGGAGCCGACCTTGTAGCCAAACTCCTGCGTGTACCACAGGAAAGCGTAACGGATGATGTTCCACGCGAAGAAGAACAGCAGCGGACCGACGATGCTGCCGGACATGGCCAGGGAAGCGCCCAGAGCGCCCAGAATCGGGCGAAGGGTGAACCAGAAGACGGGGTCACCGACGCCGGCGAGCGGGCCCATCATACCGACCTTGACGCCCTGGATGGCGACGTCATCGATCGGAGCACCGTTGGCGCGCTCCTCCTCGAGGGCGAGGGTAACGCCAATGACGGGGGCGGAAACATAGGGGTGGGTGTTATAGAACTCCAGGTGGCGCTTAAGAGCGGCAATCTGGTCATCCTTGCTGGTGTAGAGCTTCTTGATCGCAGGGATCATTGCGAAGCACCAGCCGCCGTTCTGCATACGCTCGTAGTTCCACGAGCCCTGAAGGAACTGATGACGGAAGCAAACCTTCTTACGGTCAGCCTTGGTGAGCTGAATCTTGTTCTCTGCCATATGTATCACTCCCCTCCTACTCGTAATCGTTCAGAATGTCGCCGAGCGGGTCGCCGGAGCCACCGCCCATGCCGCCACCCTGCTTGGCCAGATCCTTAAGGCCAAGGTAGATGAGGGCAAGGGAGATGCCGATGAGGCCAAGGGCGATCAGCGTGAGCTGAGGGATGGCAGCAAGGACAAAGCCGAGGATAAAGAACGGCCAGGTCTCCTTGGTGGCCATCATGTTGATGACCATGGCGTAACCGACGGAAGCGACCATGCCGCCGCCGACGGCCATGCCGCCGGACAGCCAGTCGGGCATAGCGTTAAGCGCGTTGGTAACAGCCTCGGCCGGGATGACGCACAGAAGTACTGCCGGGATGGCGATACGAAGGCCCTGCATGAGGATGGCAGCGTACTGCCAGCGCTCGATGCCGGAGAAGTCGCCCTTCTCGGCGCAACCGTCCATGGCGTGAGCGATAGCGGTAGCAATGGTACGGCAGATCATGGTCAGGAACAGACCAGCGACCGACAGCGGGACGGCGACGGCGATGGCCGCGGTAACGGCCTTGGCCGAATCAGTGGCGCCGCCGTTGAGGGCGAGCACCATGATGATCGAAGAAGCGACCGAGGCCAGAGCGGCGTCAGGCGCGACGGCGGCGCCGACGTTAGCCCAGCCAAGGGCCATCATCTGGAGCGAACCGCCCAGGAGGATGCCCTCCTGAAGGTGACCGGTTACGAGACCGATAAGCGTGCATGCCACGAGCGGCTGATGGAACTGGAACTCATCCAGAACGCCTTCCATACCGGCAAGCAACGCGACAATCGCAACAAGCAGAATAGTGATTGCAGACATGTATCGGACCCTCCTTTACTATGCTTGAGCGGCCAGTTCGGCCTTAGCTTTCTTCAACATGGCGTCGAGATCCTCGGAGGCATCCGAAGGAACCTTGCGGACCTCGAACTTGACGCCCTTGGCCTTGAGGGCCTCGAGGGTCTTAACGTCGTCATCGCCCATAGCGACGGCGTTGGTGACGACGACCTTGCCCTTGGAGTGAGCCATGGAACCGATGTTGACTTCCTTGATGTCGACGCCGGCCTCGATGGCCTTGAGCAGATCCTGCGGGTTCTCGAAGAGCAGCATGGCCTTGGTGTCACCAAAACGCGTGTCCTTGACGACCTCAGCCATCTTCTTGATGGGCACGACGTTGGCATGGACTCCCGGAGGGGCAGCCTGCTCGATCATGGTCTTGCGGAGCTCGTCGTGAGCAACGCCGTCGGAAACCACGATGATGCGGTTGGGGTTGATCTGCTTGGTCCACGTGGTGGCCACCTGACCATGCAGCAGACGGGTGTCGATACGGACGTGGGCGATCTTGATGTGCCCGTCGCCGATGACCGTTCCCGGAGGGATGGCGCCTGCAGGAGCAGCGGCGGCCACAGCCGGCTTCTTCTCCTCGGGCTCCAGAGACTCGGGCTTGACGCGCACGCCAGCCTTTGCCTCAGTCACGAGATGTTTTGCGATCGCATGTGCAGTGTTCTTTGCATCAAAACGCTGCGAATATGCCTCGATGAGCATAGGCAGGTTGACACCGGTGACGATAGCCCAGGAATCATGGCCCTCGATGAGCCCGCTAATCTGGTTGAACGGCGTGCCGCCCCACAGATCAACGAGGAAGAGCACCTGCTCCTGGTCCTCGAAGGAAGCGATTGCTTCCTCGACCTTAGCACGGAAGTCGTCGGGGCCCATGCTCGGCTCGAGCGAGACCACGGCCACAGACGGCTGATCGCCAAAGACCATCGAGCCCGTCTGCTTGATTCCAGCTGCCAAGTCCCCGTGGCTAGCAAGAACAATACTTACCATCACATAACCTCCTTTTTGTCTACGTAATTCCTACACGACATGAAGGAAGTATACCTGTTTGGTTTGTGGAATTATAGCTAAATTCGTAAAAGGTTGCATTATTTGTTTAAACGTCTAAGTTTGTTACAAGTTGATTACGTTACTGCTTTTTGACTCATTACCCGCCAAGGCGTCGCTCATCAAGCCACGCATTTTACAGATACAAGCAGACTGTTCATTAATATCGATTTTAAGCAAGTGCGAATGCACTTGTACTGCCGCTACTTTGTTCAAACAGGTATGACTTGACTATTTGCGCGACTTATGATCTACGAAACCACTCAAAAAAGTTGCGGTGGAATAGTTCTTGTTTAAGAGCCAGAAGGCTGGATTTAGGAACTATTTCACCGCAACTTATAGGGAATCCTAGACGATGTGGAGGGGGTGAGCGGCATCGACGGCGTCGAGGACGTCGGAAGGGGCGTCGGGGGCAGCGTCTGCCGGTTCCTCGTCGGGGGTCTCGATCTGCTTGATCATGACCTCCTGGCCCTGCAGCAGGTATGTTTCGCCGCTACCGCAATGGGGGCAGGTCTTGCCGTGCTCGACCGTCGCGTAGTCGCGACCGCATGCCGCACAATGCGTCACGGCCTCGACGGGCTCCACAATAAGCTCCGCGCCCAGCGTGATAGGCTTTTTATCTGCCGCCCAGCGCCAAGCGTCGAGCAGCAAGTCGGGAACGACGTCCGAGACCTCGCCCAGCAGCAGCGTGACGCTCGAAACGCGACGCACGCCATTGGCGCGCGCCACGTTCTCGACATCGCGAATGATGTGATAGACGATCCCCAGCTCGTGCACTATTAATCCTTTCGCCGTTCCCGTTATGGCTACTTATTTCCTACCAAACTTAATCTTGATAGCACGCTTGAGGGCATACTTGCCGAGGCTTGGGAGCTTTTGCTCGTATTTGACCATCGTTGAGCACTCGGGACGGTCGCGATCCAGATGGATGGCGTCAAACGCGCACTTGGTGGTGCACAGGCCGCAGCCGATGCACTTGTTGGGGTCGACGATCGAGGCACCGCAGCCCAGGCAGCGGGCGGTCTCGGCGCGCACCTGTTCCTCGGTAAAGGTCTCAACATACTCGCTAAACGGCGCAGCCTTCTCGCGTTCGCGATCCACATGCGCAACCTCGCGGCTCGCGTTGTCGTAGCTCTCGAGCACAACGTCGTCGCGGTCGAGCGCGGTGTAGCGGCGCTGGTTGCGGCCGATGGTGAGCGTGGAGCCCGGCTGCACAAAGCGATGGATGGACACCGCGGCCTCGTGACCGGCGGCGATAGCGTCGATGGCAAAGCTGGGGCCAGTGTAGACGTCACCACCCACAAAGATGTCGGGTTCGGCGGTCTGGTAAGTCTGGGGATCGGCAAGGGCGCCCTGGCCGCGGCCGAGTTCCACCTTGGAGCCAGCCAGCAGGTCGCCCCACACGATGGACTGGCCGATGGACATGACCACGCGATCGGCATCGACACGGCGCAGATCGTTCTCGTCGTACTCGGGCGCAAAACGGCCCTCGTCGTCAAAGACACGCGTGCAGCGCTTGAAGGTGATGCCGCACACGCGACCGGCCTCGTCCAGGTGAATCTCCTTGGGGCCCCATCCGCAGCTGATGTGCGCGCCATCCTCAATGGCCTCGCGACGCTCCTCCTCGCTGGCAGGCATCTGGGCATCGCTCTCCAGGCAGAACATCTCAACGTGCTCGGAACCCAGACGGCAGGCGTTGCGCGCGACATCGATAGCCACGTTGCCGCCGCCCACCACAATGGTGCGGCCGGACAGGGAATCGATCTTGCCGCTGTTAACCTCGCGAAGGAAGTCGACGGCCACGGTCACGTCCTCGGCACCCTCGCCCGGAATGCCCGCAAGGCGGCCGCCCTGGCAGCCAATGGCAACGTAGAAGGCCTTAAAGCCCTGCGCGCGCAGCTCGTCGAGCGTCACATCGCGACCGACCTCCACGCCATAGCGGAACTCGGCACCCATCAGGCGAATAACTTCGACCTCGGCCTCGATAACGTCCTTCTCCAGCTTAAAGCTGGGAATGCCATAGGTGAGCATGCCACCCGGGCGCTCGTTCTTCTCGAACACGACGGGCTTGTAGCCCTTCTCGGCCAGATAGAAGGCACAGGACAGACCGGCCGGGCCGGCACCGATGATGGCGATCTTCTGATCGAAGCCGCCGGCGCGCGTCGGCGTCACCACGGGTGGGACATAGCGGGTCGCGGCATCAAGATCGCGCTGGGCGATAAACTTCTTGACCTCGTCGATAGCCACGGCGGCGTCCACACGGCCACGGGTGCAGGCATCCTCACAGCGGCGGTTGCACACACGGCCGCAGATAGCGGGCAGCGGGTTCTCGCGCTTGATGAGCGCCAGCGCCTCGTCATAGCGGCCCTGCGCCGCGAGCTTTAAGTAGCCCTGGACGGCAACGTGCGCGGGGCAAGCCGTCTTGCAGGGCGCGGTGCCGGACTCGTGCGTCTCGATACGGTTATCGTTGCGGTAGTTGGGCGACCACTTGGTGTGGTCCCACTTGGTGGCATCGGGCAGCTCCTGGCGCGGATACTCGGGCACCTGTCCGCCGGCCTTTTTGCTGCAGAGCTTCTGGCCGAGCTTGGCGGCACCGGCCGGGCACACCTCAACGCAGCGACCGCAGGCCACGCACTTGTCCTTCTCGACCTTGGCGACATAGGCCGAGCGCGACAGGTTGGGCGTGTTGAACAGCTGCGAGGTGCGCAGGGCGTAACACACGTTGACGTTGCAGTTGCAGATGGCGAAGATCTTGTTCTCGCCGTCGATATTGGTGATCTGGTGCACAAAGCCGTTGTCCTCGGCCTGGCGCAAGATGTCGTAGACCTCGTCGCGCGTCACGTAATGACCACGGTCGGTCTCGACCACGTAGTCGGCCATATCGCCCACGGCAATGCACCAGTCGGCGGGGTCGTCGGCGCAGCCCTCGCCCATCACGCGACGGCTCGCGCGGCAGCTACAGGTGCTGGCGGCATACTTACCCTCGTATTTGTCGAGCCAATGCTCGATATGCTCAATCGGCACCGAGGTGCTCGAAGCATCGATAGCCTTCTCGACCGGAATGACGTGCATGCCGATACCGGCACCTCCGGGCGGCACCATCGGCGTGGCTTTGGACAGCGGCCCCTTGGAGGCCTGCTCAAAGAACTTGGCATAGACCGGATGCTCCTCGAGCTGGCTCACGCGCATGTTGAGGAACTCGGCGGAACCCGGTACCAGCATGGGCAGCACCCACTGCTTGGCGCGCTCGGGATTTTCCCAGTTGTACTCGAGCAGACCCGTGTAGCTCATGTCGTCGAGCATCTTCTCGATCTGGGCCTCGGGCATGCCGGTGAGCTTGACCATCTCGGGCAGCGTATAGGGACGGCGCATCTTCATCTTGCAGAGCACCTCGGCCTGCTCGTCGGTCGCGGCCTCGGCAAACGACCAGTACTCGTAGCCCAGCAGCTCGTCGCGATGCAGCAGACGGTTAGTGCAGTGCTCGCACAGCTTGACGATTGCCTCGCGCGGATGCTCTGGCAGCGGCGGCACGAACTCCGAACCAATGTCGGGCTCGGTGTAGCTAATTCCCGGTCCGTTGAGAATCATGGTCGTCCCTTCTCTTGCCACAGCCCGGCGAGACCGCGGCGCCCCTCTTTTTTGCAGGCCGGGCATGCCCCCATGCCGTTCACCCGCCATTGTTGACATTGTGTCAAAAACAGTATTGACGAACCGTCAACAATATTCAAGACTGTTAGGCGAACGGTCGGGCTCAAACGGATGAAAGGCGGCAAACGCATGAGCGATAACGCAGCGAACACCTCCGTGGTCGATGCCGTCCCCGCATCCGATAGCGCGACAAAGCGCCTGACGGGCGACGAACGCCGTCGCGAGATCCTCGCCGCCGTGCGCACCGTAAGCTCTGAGCTGGGCGTGTCGCATCTATCCGTCTCGGCCGTGACCAAGCGAGCCGGCTGCACGCGCTCATTGTTCTACCACTACTTCGCCGACATGGACGCCGCCGTCACCGCCGTCATGGACGAAGCGATCGACGGTTTTATCGCCGAACTCGAGCAGTGGAACGCCGGCCGCACCATCGGCGATATCGAGGGCGCGCTCGACACCGTCGCCCCGCTCTTCAAGCGCCTGGTCGTCAGCGGCCACGAACTGCCAAGCACGCTCACCTCAAGCAGTGGCGCGCTCTACTGCGGCTTTCTGCATAACGTGGTCCAGCGCGTGGCGCAATACATCTGCGACACCACCGTGGTGGACTTTGTCGCCCATCATGAGCTACGCATCGACCATGTCTACGAGACGTTCTACACCCTCATCATGGGGTTGTTGATGTATATCCGCACGCACCCCGACGTGCCCGACGAGACAGTCAAGGAAATCATCGCCTCGACACTCCACATCGAGGGCTATACCGCCAAGTATCCGGAGCGCAAGCCCCAGAACTGACGACATTTGGCCAAACTGCCCGCGATCAGAAGAGGGGCCGCGGGCGTGTGAAAGGAGAGCAGCATGCTGTTCGATGTTTGGGGTAGCGATACCCTTATCCACTGGGCCGGCTGGGCCATGGTCTTTATTGGCCTGATCGTGCTCAACGAGGTCGGCCGCCGCACCAAGCTGGGCGCGGCAATCATCTTTGGCGTGGCCCCGCTGGCCATGACCATCTACTGCGTCGCCATCGCCATCGGCGTTTCGCAGGGTGCCGAGTGGGCGCTCACCAACCCCACCCATGTGTACCAGAACAGCTGGTTCCACTACGCCAAGGTATACGCGGCGCTGGCCGGTTGCTGGGGCTTCATTGCCATTAAGTACCAGTGGGGCAAGATCGGCAAGGCGCATTGGTTCCGCGCATGGCCGTTTGTGATCGTCGCCATCAACATCATGATCGCCGTCGTGTCCGACTTCGAGAGCGCCTATCACTTCTTTGTCCTGGGCGAGTCCACCTGGGTCACCTCCGAAGGTGCTACGCAGCTGGCCGGCTGGAACAACGTGTTCAACGGCATCGCCGGCATCATCAACATCTTCTGCATGACCGGTTGGTGGAGCGTCTACGCCTCCGAGGACAAGACCGATATGCTGTGGCCCGACATGACCTGGGTCTATATCATCGCCTACGATATCTGGAACTTCTGCTACACCTACAACTGCCTGCCCACCCACTCCTGGTTCTGCGGCTTTGCGCTGCTGCTGGCGCCCACCGTCGCCGCCTTTATCTGGAACAAGGGCGGCTGGATCCAGAACCGCGCCTTTACGCTGGCCATTTGGTGCATGTTTGCCCAGGTGTTCCCGTACTTCCAGGAGGAGTCCATCTTTGTGACCCACTCCACGCTCGACCCCGGCGCCGCTACCGCGGTCTCGGTCGCCGCGCTGATCGCCAACGTCGCCGCAATCATCTACATCGCCTACCGTGCCAAGAAGCTCGGCCGCAACCCCTACAAGCAGGATGTCTTTGAGGGCACCAGCGATTGGGAGAAGGCTACCGCTCGCCGCGCCAAGGTTGATTACGCGCACGCCGAGTAACGCGCCTGACGCAAACGCCGCTTGAATGTGAAGCCGCCTGGCCGACTCCGCGCAATGCAACGTATTGCATGCCCCCGGAATGTGATTCGTTCGCGTTCCGGGGGCCTTTTGCTGCCGCAAGGATGCGGCCGAACGATGCGCTCGAGTTAAATCGGATCTTATATTTCGCACGCGCTTTATATGGCTCCATTTTTGGGTACAGTGTTGTCCCGATATTGAGCTTGGGGGATGTATGAATGATGAGACGATGGGCCAAGAGGATGCGGCCCAAGATGCAGAAGCTTGCGCTGAGGCCTTGGAGAGCTTAGACCGGATTTCACTCGATGAGATTGCGTTTGACGATTCGGGCGTTGATGTGCAGGATGAGCCGGAAACCGAGGCGCAATCCGATGATCAGGATGCAGGCGACGTTGAGCCTGCCGAGGATGCGGCAGATCACGAAGGCACCGAAAGCGAGGCCGGCAACCAGCCCGAATCCGACACGGGCGAGGAAACCGTCTTGCTCGACAGCTTGCCGGCCGAGGATTCGCTGACCCGCGAGCTTCCTGGCCTGGGTTCCGCACCAGCCGTGGACGAAACCATCGCCATGGGCGATATTCCCCTGCCGTCCGTCCCCTCGGCACACGAAGCCGAGGTCCGCCATCGCAAGATGTCGCCCAAGCGCCGCAATCTGATGGTCGCCGGCATCGTGGCCGTCGCGCTCGTCGCCGGCGGTGCAGGCTATGCTGCCTGGAACGGATATCAGCAAGAGCAGGCTGCCGCTGTCGCCGCCAATGCCCACACGATGATGTCAGTGCAGATTGGCGTGCACGCCGCGGGCCTCGACTGCTCAACTGGCTCCAAGATTCCCGTGCAGGTGAGCGGCCAGGATTCCGACGGTTCTTCCGTGAGCGAGACGCTCTACGTTGACGAGCATGGTCGCGGCATCAAGCTGCTGCCCGGTGACTATACGCTCTCCATTGCTGGGTCCCCCATCGCAGCCGACGGTACCATTTACACCGTGCCGACCACCAAGGCGCAGGTCACCGTTAAGAGCGATGGGCAGGATTTGAGTGCCCAGGCCACCTTTAAGCTCAAGGTGTCTTCGGCCGACACGGTGACTGACGACCAGATCGATGCCGCCGCCAAGTATGCCGAGGAGGGTGGTGCGAGCTCCGCCGCCACCGCCAAGGTACTCCAGCAGGCGGCAACCGCGCGGCGCGACGCCGCCGTCAATGCCGTGAGCGCGCAAAAGGCACAGGCGGCCCGTGATGCCGACGCCCGTCACAAGGCAACCGACCTTTACCAGCTCGATATCCCCGTCGAGTGGTACGGCAAGGTCGAGACTTGGCAGAATGGCAGCACACTATGCATCTATCTTGCCGGCGACAGCGATACGCCGATCGTGACGCTCGTCGCGGTGCGCGAGGGCGAGAGCTTTACGCCCGATGAGGGCGATACGGTTTTGGGTGCGGCCAATCTGGGCAACGGTTATACCGTCTACGCCAGCGGCCCCGTCTATCCGTACGTGGTGCCCCAGACTATCAACGGGCGCACCCAGGATCCAGTGTCGACCTACCCCATGGACACGGCCATTGAGCTTGTCGAGCTGACGACCGGCAACCGCTATACGTATAGCCAGATCAAGAACGTACTGGTCGGCAAAGACGGCAAAGCCGACGCCGCGACCAAACTCGAGACCGACTACCTCGCCCAGATTCTCCTGCCGAGCATCAAAGCCCAGGACTAGCCTGGCGCAGCAAGGTGCTCCCCAACTGTGATGAAGGAGCCAGGAGGTCCTGACCCCACAGGTCCATAGATGATTAGGCAAGGAGCCACTTCCATGCGGGCATAACGTGTACCACACCGTGCTCGCATGGAATATCGGTCTGTTCATCCATGGTAACGATTGCCGACTCGCCAAGATCGAACTGGGCCATCGAGGCATCAAGCGCGGCAATTTCGCGCTCGCGCGTTTTCTCACTTGCCATATCCGCACTCACCTGAATCAGGCTATAAGCCCGCATGAGAAGCGCGTCCCCAGCCACAAAGTCCACCTCATGGCTTTTGCTCTTCTCTTTGATCAGCAGGCGGCAGACCGAGCCGGTCCTCACCGCGGGAGTCCTTCTTCTTAGCGCATTGAACACTGCGGTCTCGAGCCTCTGGCCCTGGTCCAATGCCGATGCGGGAGAGAATGCTCCAAACATCGCAGGGTCGACAGCGTAGACCTTAGACGCAGACCGCATGTTATTTGCCAGTGAACGCGTGAACTCCGGCACAGAAAATAACAGGTAGGCGTCCTCATAATGCTCAAGTAAATCGCTGAGCGAATTACGGCTGACGGGTATCTGTCTGCTCTTGAACTCGTTGTACACTTTGTTCACTGACAGTTCTCGTCCCGAAGATGCCATACACCGCGTCAAGAACAGCGATGCCAGGCGAGGGTTCTTGACGTCGTACCGTTCAACGACGTCCATGGCGACCGTTCGCGAAGCATATTCCTGTAGCAGCTGAATCGCGTCTGCAGGCGTCTGCTCAAGTGTCGCGATGAATCCCCCTCGTTCAAGATACCCGATCAGATGATGTCGAAGCAGCGCTGCATCGCTCGGGGAAAAGGTCGCATCTGGCTCGGGAACGCTCCCCGTCTTATATCGAACGTATTCCGAAAAACTCAACGGAAAAAGCTCTCGCACAAGAGAACGACCCCTGAACTCGCTCTTAAGTTCTGAGGACAGCATCTTAGAAGAAGATCCCGTCACATAGACGGTCGCTTTCTCCGTATCGACTACACGCCGCAGAAACGCACCCCATTCGGGAATTTCCTGGATCTCGTCAAAGAAAATGTAAGCGCCCTCGGTTCGAGCAGCAGGATACAGCGCATAGAACGTGTCGAGCACGTCCGCCAGCAGCGATGGCTCATACGGGCGCAAGCGCTCATCCTCAAAATTGAAGTAAAGCATCCGGTCAAGCTCAACGCCCCGCCTCTGAAGCCGCCGCATCTCCTGATACAGGCGATACGTCTTTCCACAACGGCGGGCCCCCACAATCACATTTACGATGTTATCGCGCTTTGGCTCCTGTGGGTTTCCCAGATCAAGGTCTCGCTCAAAGACCTGCGGAACCCCCTGCTGTTCAAAGTCCTTTATTTTCTGGGCGATCAAGTCGTTGAATGCCATGATTCTCCAATCTTGCTCTCTAGCTAATCAAAATTATAGCGATTCTTGATTAACTAGAGAGCAAGATTGTGTCTGACTTGATTAACACTTACGCAAGTCTTTCACTATTACTGCTCCGAAGGATGTCGAGTGGCTGAGAGGACAACCAAGCTCGAATGCGACTCCCTGGACGGTCGATTTGGGACGGGACTTTTTGACTACCCCGTCCCAGAAAATCATCGCCAAATTAGCTACTTGATGCAATTAGCGCCACGGGTCAGCTTCGAACATCGGCTCGCGCTCGGGGCGGCGATCGCTGTAGGGATCGTAGCCGTCATCGTCCTCGTTCTCGGCACGGATGTAGGGGTCGCGCGGCTTGGGCGCCGGCTTGGGCGAAACCTTCGATGCGGCGGGCGCTGTCTCAGCCGCCGGTGCGTTCGCCTTGTTCTCGTCTTTCATCTGCATAGCTCCTTGCATCGCATCCGTTCAACATCATCGATTGTCGCACGAAAAAGGGCGGCGGACCCAATTGGATCCGCCGCCCTTGGCGTTTAGAGACGACTGGTAGATTTTAAGGCATGTCCCAAAAATCTACTCGGCGTCGGGGACCTCGTAGGTGGCCGCCGGCGTGTCATCGCACACGACGGTAAAGCCGCCGTCCTTGTCGACATCGACCGTCACCCGATCGCCCTCGCGCACCGTGCCGTCGATGATGGCCGCCGCGATGGCATCCACGACCTCGCGCTGCACCAGACGCTTGAGCGGGCGGGCGCCAAAGACCGGGTCCAAGCCGCCCACGGCGAGCATCTGCTTGGCCGCCGGGGTGATGGCAAGCGTCATGCGCTCCTTGGCCAGGCGTGCGCGGACATCGGCAAGTTGGATATCGACGATCTTCTCGATCTGCGCCATGCCGAGCGGATGGAACACCACGATGTCATCGATACGGTTGAGGAACTCGGGACGGAAGGTCTGAGCCATGGCCGCGTCGACCTGATGGCGCATCTCCTCCTCGTCCTTGCCCGAAAGCTCGGCGATAGCCTTGGAACCCACGTTAGACGTCATGATGATGATTGTGTTCTTGAAGGACACCTGGCGACCCTGACCGTCGGTCAGACGGCCGTCATCGAGCACCTGCAACAGCACGTTGAATACATCCGGGTGAGCCTTCTCCATCTCGTCGAGCAAGATCACGGAGTACGGACGACGGCGCACAGCCTCGGTGAGCTGACCGCCCTCGTCGTAACCCACGTATCCCGGGGGCGCACCGATCAGACGCTGGACGCTGAACTTCTCCATGTACTCGGACATGTCGATACGCACGAGCGCGCGCTCGTCATCGAACAGGCACTCGGCCAGCGCCTTGGCGAGCTCGGTCTTGCCCACGCCGGTGGGGCCCAGGAAGAAGAAGCTGCCGATGGGCTTGTCCGGATCGGAGAGGCCCGCACGGCTGCGGCGCACGGCTGCGGCGACAGCGGAGACGGCCTCGTCCTGGCCGATGACGCGCTTATGCAGCTCACCCTCCAAGCCCTTCAACTTGTCGAGCTCGCCCTGCATCATCTTGGACACGGGCACGCCGGTCCAGGCGCTTACGACCTCGGCAATCTCATCGGAGGTCACCTGTTCGTTGAGGCCCTCGCCGTCCTGCTGCTTTTGCGCCTCGAGCGCGGCCTCGGAATCCTGAATCTGCTGCTGCAGACCCGGAATCACGGAGTAGCGCAGCTCGGACGCACGACCCAAATCGCCGTTGCGCGTCGCACGCTCCTCCTCGCTCTTGGCCTCGTCAAGCTGGCTCTTGAGCTCCTGCACGTGATCGATGGCGTTCTTCTGGTTGAGCCAGCCGGCCTTTTGCACGTTGAGTTTTTCCTGGACCTCGGCAATCTCCTGGCGCAGGGCCTCCAGACGCTCCTTGGAGGCGTCATCGGTCTCTTTCATGAGCGCCTGTTCCTCGATCTGCAGCTGGGTGAGCTGACGCGTGGTGGCGTCAATCTCGACCGGCATGCTGTCGAGTTCCATGCGCAGACGGCTTGCCGCCTCATCGACCAGGTCGATGGCCTTGTCGGGCAGGAAGCGGTCGGCGATATAGCGATCGGAGAGGTCAGCGGCGGCCACGAGCGCGCTATCGGTGATGTGCACACCGTGGAAGATCTCGTACTTCTCCTTCAGGCCACGCAGGATCGAGATGGTGTCCTCGACGGTAGGCTCGCTCACCATAACGGTCTGGAAACGACGGGCGAGCGCCGCGTCCTTCTCGATGTACTTGCGATACTCGTCGAGCGTGGTCGCGCCGATCGCGTGCAAGTCGCCACGGGCAAGTGCCGGCTTGAGGATGTTGCCGGCGTCCATGGAGCCCTCGGTGGCACCAGCGCCCACGATGGTGTGGAGCTCATCGATGAACAGGATGACCTTGCCTTCGGACTTCTGTACCTCCTTGAGCACAGCCTTCAAGCGGTCCTCGAACTCGCCGCGGTACTTAGCGCCGGCGACCAGCGCGCTCATGTCGAGCTCGATAAGGTCGCGGTCGCGCAGGGTACTCGGCACGTCGCCGGCCACGATACGCTGGGCGATGCCCTCGACGATGGCCGTCTTGCCGACACCCGGCTCGCCGATGAGCACGGGGTTGTTCTTGGTGCGGCGGGACAGGACCTGAATGGTGCGACGGATCTCGTCGGTACGGCCAATGACCGGGTCGAGCTTGCCGGCGCGGGCCAGATCGCAGATGTTGCGTCCGTACTGCTCCAGCGCCTCAAACTGGGTCTTGTCCTCGGCAGACGTCACGCGGTCATCGCCACGCAGCTCCTCGTAAACCTGCTCGATGCGCTCCTTGGTGACGCCGGCATCGCGCAGCACGCGGCCCGCCTCGCCCTTGTCCTCGGCAAGTGCCATCAGCAGATGCTCGGTCACCACAAAGCTGTCGCCCATCTTGGTGGCCTTCTTCTCGGCCTTTTCGATGACGCGGACGAGCTCGTTTGACAGGCCCATCTGCTGGCCCTCGCCCGAAACCTTGGGCGCGTGGTCGATGGCATCTTGTGTGGAGCGTGCGAGCTGGGCCGGGTCAGCGCCGATGCGCTCGATGATCACGGAGATATTGCGCTCGCCGGCACCGAGCAGGGCGGACAGCAGGTGAATCGGCTCTACCGCGCCGGCCTGCGCGTCGGCAGCCGTGCTCATGGCGGTCTGCAGCGCCTCGCGCGACGTCATTGCTAGCTTATCGATTCTCATGGAATCACCTCTCTTGGGGCGGCCGCCCTACGGGGCGGCTTCACGTTGTTCGAGAAGTATTGTTGCCAGCTTTGCGCGATCTTATACATAAATCTAAGTCTCTATATATAAGATTTTCTGAGTGCTCTCATGACATGGAAAATCACCACAAAGGGGACAGGCGCGCTCACCCGCTGCGGCCTCATCCCCTTACTATCTCAATCTGTAACATCTAGCGACTGTTTATGGCTCCAGATGTTACAAATCAAGATGAAATGACCAGCGGCGCCCGTTCGTCTCAATCTGTAACATCTACTCGGCAAATTAGGGTCTAACTGTTACAGATCGAGACAAACCAAGAACCACCACAAAGGTGCCTGTCCCCTTCGTGGTGGTCCAACAAAGAAACCGCCCCAATAAAAAGAGGCGGTATCAAGCCCAGTCTACGTTTGGCGATCCCCAGACCCAACGAGAACGCGGTGATGGAATCGAGAACCGACAATAGCCCGTTCGCACAGATAGAGGCAGAGATACAAGGTCAGAGTCCGGCTTAAACGGCTTAGCTATCGCACGCCACATTGTTCTCGTCGTCCTCCCTATCGTATTTATAGTGCTTATAGTGAAAATAGTGAGTTTAGTGAGAAGAGTATCGCTCAAAACTCGCGGACTCGATTATTGACCTCTCGCCCAGAATGAGTGGGGCAAATATTCCTATTAGAGGTCAAATCGAAGCCCAATAGGACCTTTTCGCCCCGTCATTTCGATCGATCGCTTTCTTTTGAATATTGTCGTAAGCTGGTATCACTTATCTTAATGAATGCATACTGTTTGCGAGGTACCCGCCGTGAAACGCTCCACCTACATCGGCCTGCTCGTCTTAGCGTTTGCGATTACCGCAGTCGGCGTAGGAATTATCTATCTCGCATTTCTCCCCGCCTCTGCGACACAGGCGGCGGTTGAGACCGTAAGCTATCCCATCGAGGTCCTCACCGATATCGTCAAGCCCGATTCGATCACCGTCGATTTTGACGGTACGCCCGCAGCGCTTGGTGTCAGCAACTATCCCCGTATCGAACTTGGGGCCAGGCGCTACACCAAAGATGAGCAGCTTATCGGCAAGGCAACCAGTTTACTCAAAGGCAAGACGTTTAAGCGGTGGTACGGCGCCGCAACATATCGAGCCAAGAATGGCCAAATGGTTGGCGGGTATTATTCGACCCTTGAGCTCGATGCGGCAAACGGGAGCAAATTGTGCAACGTCTCATACGACCCCGGCTGCGTGGACAATGAAGGACCGGGGGTCTATATCTCGGATGGCGACGTAATCTACGTCATGGAGGGCGACCAGACGGCAGTCGTCGATTTTATGGATCGGTGTACCGAGGATGCCTACGAACAAACTTGCGAGCCCGATCCGCAGACAGCGCGCAACAGTGGCTCGGCACGCACTTGGCTATTTGACGATGAAATAACCTGGACCCCATCGAAATAAGGACCCGCCGGGCAGGCAACTTTGTGGTGGTCCCAGTCAATTATTAGCGTCCCTCAAGACCCAATGAGAACGCATAAATGTAGCCCGGGGCCACCCTTTGCCGAACGCGACCCTCGCGAAGCGCGTGAGCGGGCGGGAAAGGGTAGGCCCCGGGCGGACAATGAAATGCGTTACTCGGCAGCGGCCTTGAACTTGTTGTAGTTGATCAGGCAGCCGGCCTTGACGATAGCACGCTCCTCTGCCGTCATATCGGCTATGTAGAGCTCAATGTGCTCGACCGTGCCGTCGGCGCGCACCACGTAGGCGGCGATGTTCTTCAGGTCGCCATCGAGCGCGGCACGGATACCCGGCACAAAGACATAATCGCCCACCTCAAAGTTGGGCTCCGCCTCCATCTGGAAAGGCACCATGCCCCAGTTCATCACGTTGGAGCGATAGCGCTTGGTGGCGTACTCGTGGACGATGTTGGCCAGGCCGCCAATCACGCGCTGGCAGCTCGCGGCCTGCTCGCGGGCAGAACCGTCACCGGGCTTCTTGGCATAGAGCATGGAGCCGTACTCAGTCGTTTTGGCATCGGCAGCGACACCCGCGCCGGCCAGCGCCTCAAACACACCAGCAAGCTCGGTATCGAGCGCGGCCAAGTCGCCCGCGGACTCGCCAGCCACGCGGCGCTTCTCCACGGCGTCGACCTCCTTGGAACGGCCCACGTAAGCCGGGTCGCGGCGGCTGAGCGTAAACTCGGCCAGACCCAGCGGGTTGGAGCGAAAGGAGCTCGTCTCGCCCGAAGGAATGAGTTCGTCAGTCGTGGTGACCGGGTCCATGATCTTGGAGCACACCTTGAGCAGGATGTCGTCGCCGAGGGGCTCCATCGCGGGCCACGGCTTGATGTTGGGGCCTTCGACCAGCTCGTCGGCAGGCTCCGCCTTGCCAAAGCCCCAGTACACGCGCTTCTTGTAGGGAGCGTCGTCAAAGGTGTACTCGCAGGCCTCGTCCCAAGTCTCCTCGGGCAGGTCGGTCGCCGGCGTCAGGACGCCGCCGTTGGCAGCCGTCGCCGCAATGGAGCGGGCGTCCATCAGGGCCACGGCACTCAGCTGGCCATTGCCCGGCTTGGAACCCTCGCGGTTGGGGAAGTTGCGCGTAGTGTGGCGGATTGAAAGGCCGTTGTTGGCAGGCGTATCGCCGGCGCCAAAGCACGGACCGCAGAACGCCGTGCGCACGATCGCGCCGGCCTCCATAAGGTCGTAGATGTAGCCGCGGCGTGTAAGCTCGAGCGCCACGGGCTGGCTCGTGGGGTAGACCGACAGCGAGAACTCGCCGCAGCCGGTGTTGGCACCCTTGAGCACGCGGGCAGCTTGGACCACGGAGTCGTAGTTGCCGCCCGAGCAGCCGGCGATAACGCCCTGCTGCACGTGCAGCCTGCCGTCGACGATCTTGTCGAGCAGGCTAAAGTGCGTCTTGCCCTCGCCGATCTTGGCGGCCTCGAGCTCCACCTCGTGCAGGATGTCCTCGAGGTTCTCGTTGAGCTCGTCGATCTCAAAGCCGTTGGAAGGATGGAACGGCAGCGCGATCATGGGCTTGATGCTCGACAGGTCGACCTCGACGCAGCCGTCGTAGTAGGCGACATCGGCGGGCTTGAGTTCGCGGTAGTCGTCGCCGCGGCCGTGCATGGTCAAAAACGCGTGCGTATCCTCGTCGGTAGCCCAGATGCTCGACAGGCAGGTGGTCTCGGTGGTCATGACGTCAACGCCGTTGCGGTAATCGGTCGTCATGCTCGCGATGCCCGGGCCCACGAACTCCATGACCTTGTTCTTAACGTAACCCTTGGCAAAGACGGCACGGATGATGGCGAGCGCCACGTCGTGCGGGCCAACGCCGGGACGCGGGGCGCCCGTGAGGTAGATGGCGACGACGCCGGGATAGGCAACATCGTAGGTGTCACGCAGAAGCTGCTTTGCCAGCTCGCCACCGCCCTCGCCCACGGCCATGGTGCCCAGGGCGCCGTAGCGGGTGTGCGAGTCGGAACCCAGGATCATCTTGCCGCAGCCCGCGAAGTTCTCGCGCATAAAGGAGTGGATGACAGCGATGTGCGGCGGAACGAAGATGCCGCCGTACTTCTTGGCCGCAGAAAGGCCAAAGACGTGGTCATCCTCGTTGATGGTGCCGCCCACGGCGCACAGCGAGTTATGGCAGTTGGTAAGCACGTAGGGCAGCGGGAACTGCTCCATGCCCGAGGCGCGCGCCGTCTGGATGATGCCGACAAAGGTGATGTCGTGGCTCGCCATGGCATCGAAGCGAATCTTGAGCGCCTCGGGGTCGCCGGACGTATTGTGTGCCTGGAGGATCGAATACGCGATGGTGCCGCGCTTGGCATCCTCGGGCGCCTGCGTAATACCGCGCTCGGCAGCCTCGGCCGCAGGCACAACTTCGCTGCCGCCGCGCAGGTAGATGCCGTTCTCGTACAGCTTGACCATACTGTCTCCCACTCTGCCCGAAAGGCTCGGGCGCATAGCATACATTCGTTCAATATCGTGCCATAGAACGGTTGCGAGTGGGTTACGAATCTGCGCGTTCACTTTATCTCAGTAAAGCAAAGGACGAGCCCAGTGTGGGGCCGGCAGATTTGGCGCAAGAGCGTCCCTTTCGACTAGTCATTTAAGAACGTCCCCAATGACTACCCATACCGATGTTTTGGCAACGACAGCGAGCGACGTCCAGAGCGAACAAGCTGGCATGAAAAAGGCAAGGCATAGACCTTCTGGTCATGCCTTGCCTTTTGAATGACAAATTGTCGCTCTGGACGTCGGGCAGCGTCGAGCCGTTACGCCGTTCGGCAGAACGGCGTAACCTACAGATCTCCTCCCGCACCCAGCAGCTTGCGCATGACCTGTTCGGGGTTAACCGAGCCGTCGCGCGGGGCCAGGGCGGTGATCTTCTTCTGCATCTTGTACTCGTGCAGCTCGTCCTCGAGCTGGCGCACGCGGGCGCGGAGCTTTTCGTTCTCGCGCTCGCGCTCCTCGGCACGCTCCTTCATATCGAGAATGCGCACCACGCCGGCAAGGTTGATGCCCTCGTCGGTCAGCTGGTTGATGAGCTCCAGGCGCTCGATATCGGCACGCGAATACAGACGCGTGTTGCCGCCCGAGCGTTGGGGGTTCACCAGGCCCTTGGACTCGTAGACGCGCAGAGTCTGCGGATGCATGCCGGTCAACTCGGCCGCCACGCTGATCATGTACAGCGGTTTGTTCCTATTGTCCTCGGCCATGCTACCTGACCCCTTTCCGTCTCGTTATCGTCCATCATAAGCCTGCGGCCAACCCGTGGACCGCGCGGCCCAACTAGTACGTCGCCTTGTAACGGTTGACCTTCTCGCGATAGTCACGCGTGTCGGCCTCGCGCAACTTGGTCATGGCGTCGCGCTCGTCGTCGGACAGGCTCGTGGGAACCTGCACCTTGATCTCGACAAGCAGCGCGCCGGTGCGGCCGCGATGCTTAACGTCGGGTGCGCCCATCTCCTTAAAGCGGAACTTCTTGCCCGTCTGGGTACCCGCAGGCACTTTCAAACGGACCGTCGCACCGCCGGGCGTGGGCACGTCCACCGTGCAGCCGAGCGCCGCCTCGTAGACCGAGACCGGTACCTCCATGGTCACATCGGCGCCCTTGCGTTTAAACAGCGGGTGCTCCTTCACATGCGTGGTCACGACCAGGTCGCCGCGCTCGCCGCCGGCAACGCCGTACTCGCCGCGACGCTTGTAGCGCAGCTTGCCGCCGTCGACCGCGCCCGCGGGCACCGAGACCGTAATGGTCTGCTGCTCGCCTGTCGAGGGAATGCGATAGGTGACCTTGTGCGTCACGCCGCGAAACGCGTCCTCGGCCGTCACATCGACGGTCAGCGACAGGTCGCCGCCCTTGCGAGCGCGGCTGCGACCCGCGCCGGCACCGGCAGCGCCCGCAGCCCCGGCAAAGCCCGAGCCCCAATCGCTGCCCCAAGCGCCGTTGCCGCTAAAGATGCTGTCGAAGATGTCACCCCAGCCGCTGGCGCCCGCGCCGGCACCGTAGCCGCCGCCATACGCGCCGCCCGCGCCCGGCATGCCGCCAAACATGAGCATTTGGTCGTACTCTTTGCGCTTCTTCTCGTCCGAAAGCGTCTCGTAGGCCTCGCTGATCTCCTTGAACTTGGCCTCGTCGCCGCCGGCATCGGGGTGATATTTTTGCGCGAGCTTGCGAAACGCGCTCTTGATCTCTTTGTCGGAGGCGCTCTTGGATACGCCCAGGATGTCATAGAAGGTTTTGCCTGCAGCCATCGTAGCTCCTCTCCTGTCTCATCCGTCGCCCAGCGGGCGGCGGCTCATGCTTTCATATGGCACTAGGCCAGAAAGGGCCCCGGGTGTTGCCCCGGGGCCCTTCTCAATTACTCCTCGGTGCTCTCGACCGTATCGGCCGTAGCATCCTCGGGCGCCGCTTCGGGCTCCGGTGCGGGGCGCTTCTCGCCACCGTAGGTCACCGTCACCATCGCGGAACGCAGGATGCGATCCGCCATGCGGTAGCCCTTCTGGTACACATCGTTGACGGTCTCGTCGTACTGCGACGCGTCCTCGACGCGACCCACGGCCTGGTGCTCGAGCGGATCGAACGCCTCGCCCTTGGGGTCGATGGGCTCAACGCCCTCGTGCGCAAACACATCGAGCAGCTTGGCATGCACCGCGTCGACGCCGTCGACGAACTGCTTAAAGTCGTCGGCAAGCTCCTGACTGCGGGCATGGTCGATCGCACGCTCGATATCGTCGACCACCGGCAGCAGCGCAGTGACGAGCTTCTCGGTCGCGCGCTCGCGCTCGGCGATACGCTCATTGGCGGTGCGGCGACGGAAGTTCTCCCAGTCGGCCTGCAGACGGGCGGTACGCTCGGTGGCGTCCTTTGCCTTGTCCTCGGCGGCCTTCTGAGCCTCTGCCGCAGCATCGAGCTCGTTGCGCACGTCGGCAAGCTCTTTCTGGGCCTGCTCGAACTTGAGCTTAAAGTCGTTGTCGGCGGCTTCCTCACCGGCGCGGATAGCGGCTTCCACCATCTCGTCCTCGGTCATCGTCGCCTCCTTGTTGGAATCCTCTACCTGGTTCTCGGCAGCCTCGGCGGCCGGGGCCTCGTTGGCCTCGGTATCGTCGACGGCCTCTACAGGAATCTTCACGTCCTTCTCCTCAGAGTCAACGGGGGCGGCGCCAGTGGCAGCCGCCTCCGTGCGAGCTTTACGGGCGGACATGATTACTTGTCCTCGTCGTCCACAACCTCGTAGTCGGCGTCGACAACGTCATCGTCGGCAGGCTGGGCGCCGGCGGCACCGTCGGTCTGCTGCTGAGCGTCGGCGTAGACAACCTGGGCCAGCTCGTAGGCCACGGACTGCAGGGACTCGCCGGCGGCCTTGATGGCCTCGACGTCAGAGCCCTCGAGCGCCTTCTTGGCGTCGGCGATAGCGGCCTCTGCCTTGGACTTCACGTCGGCGGAAACCTTGTCACCGAGCTCGTTGAGGGTCTGCTCGGTGGAGTAGCACAGGCTGTCGGTCTGGTTGCGGACCTCGACCTCTTCCTTCTGCTTCTTGTCCTCCTCGGCATGAGCCTCGGCGTCCT